>JBAPTR010000092.1:0-48904 GCA_049282265.1 Desulfatiglandaceae bacterium
GGTTCTCTGACTGAACCGGCGAACAGAATGACTTCGTTGAAAGTCTGGAGGCCTGACTTTTTGCGATACCATAGATAGGAAAGAAGGTGAAAGTAATGCCCATCTACGAATACAGATGTGAAAAATGCAACGAAGAATTTGAAACCATTGTTTTCGGGAATGATGAGGATGTCACGTGCCCCCACTGTAATTGCGGCGATGTCCACCGGCTCATGTCGGCCTGCGGCTTTAAGAGCGGAAACAGCTACACACCCTCCAAGGGGACATCGGGCTGTGCTTCCTGTTCAAGTGGAAACTGCAGCAGCTGTCATTGATAGTCTTGATGGTGAAACCTCGCTTTCCAGCCTCGCTTGGAAAGAGGTCGTGTTGCCTGGAGTCTAAAACAGCCCTGAAATTTCAAATGACAAAATGACTAAAGAGCAGTTGCCTATTTGACAGGGTTTTATCCACCTTGGGCGGGAAGTGCGGCAGATAAGTTTTGGCGGCTTTGGATTTGGTATTGGGGCCTTGACATTTATTTGAAATTTGAGCTTTGAAATTTGTCATTCTGCCAACCCGCTTGCAGGAATGGATGATTACCTTTGACGAGATGGCAATGATAACGGTGTAATGGGGGTGCTGAATTCCATGTTCCGTATCGGTTTCGGCTATGATGCACATCGGCTGGTTGAGGGCGAAAGGCTTATCCTGGGCGGTGTTGAAATCGATCACCCCTGGGGGCTGGAGGGCCATTCCGATGCCGATATACTGGTTCACGCCGTCATGGATGCCATTCTCGGGGCCATGGGGTTGGGGGATATCGGTCTGCATTTTCCGGACACGGACCCTGCCTACAAGGGGGCAAGCAGCCTTTCACTGTTGGAGAAGGTGAGTGAAAGGATGAAAGAGAATGGCTTCAGGGTCAACAACATCGACGCCACAATTGTGGCGGAGGGGCCGAAGTTGTCACCGTTTTTCGGCTCCATGGGGGATAACATCGCACGAGCGCTCGAATCGTCTCCCGACCGTGTCAACATCAAGGCAACCACGACTGAGGGCATGGGGCCCTCCGGGAGAGGGGAGGGCATGGAGGCGTATGCCGTCGCCAGCCTTGTGCAGGGAAGTTGAAGCTGGAAACTGGGAGCGGAAGAGGAAGAAGGAGTTAACGTTTGGTTCTGAGATTATACAATACGGCGGCTAGGAAAAAAGAGCCTTTCCAGCCCCTTCACGAGAAAAGGGTGGGCCTTTATGTCTGCGGGGTTACGGTCTATGATCTCTGCCACATCGGGCACGCCCGATCTGCCATCGTTTTCGATGTCCTGGTTCGCTACCTCCGGGCCAGGGGATTCGAGGTGACCTATGTTCGGAACTTCACGGACGTGGACGACAAGATCATTCAGAAGGCGAACCAGGCAGGCAAGGATACCGACACCATTGTCCGTGAATATATCGATGCCTTTTACGAGGATATGGGGAGGCTCGGCGTTCTCAATGCCGACCATGAGCCCAGGGCTACAGCACATGTGAACGGCATGATCGATATGATTTCCACTCTGCTGGATCGTGGCGTGGCCTACGTGGCCGGAAATGACGTCTATTTTTCGGTGGAAAAATGCCGGGGCTACGGGGAGCTTTCCGGGCGAAAACTGGAGGACATGAAGGCCGGGAGCCGTATTGCCGTAGATCGAAGGAAACACCATCCCATGGATTTTTCGCTGTGGAAGGAGGCCAAGCCGGGTGAGCCCAGCTGGCCCAGCCCCTGGGGAGAGGGACGTCCGGGATGGCACCTTGAGTGTTCCGTGATGAGTAACCACTATCTCGGGCCCACCTTCGATATCCACGGCGGGGGAAAGGACCTGCTCTTTCCACATCACGAAAACGAACGGGCCCAGTCGATCTCGGCAAATGGCGGAAAATTCGCCAGGTACTGGGTCCACCACGGCTTTGTCACGGTGGACTCGGAGAAAATGTCAAAGTCCCTTGGAAACTTCCTTACCATCCGCGATGCCCTGGAGGCGTATCACCCTGAGGTCCTGAGACTTTTCCTCCTTTCAAAACACTACCGGACACCCATCGATTTTTCAAAGGATGCGGTAATTGCCCTGCAGGCGGGGCTGGTCAGGATCTATCGAACCCTTCAAAAACTGGAAGGACTGATCGGGCCTCCAGGCCCACTCCGGGGAGACCGGGATGCTTTCTTGACCGAAGACCATGGCGAACCCTTCCTTGCCGATTTTGTGAGACTGATGGATGACGATCTCAATACGGCCGGGGCCGTGGGCCTTGTGTTCGAAAAGGTGAGGGCGCTGAACCGGGCCATGGAAGATGCCGCAACCGGAATGAATGGCTCCGTTGAAAGGGAATTTAACACCGGGCGAGATCAGTTGTTGCTGGTGGCCTCCATCCTGGGTTTTCTGCAGGTGTCTCCGGAAGATTTCTTCAAGGGCCTGGCCGATTCCAGGCTGGAACCGGACCCGGAGGAGATCCGCAAAATGGTGGATGAACGGCGGGCGGCCAGGGCTGAAAAGGATTGGGCAAGCGCCGATGCCATCCGTGATCGTTTGTTGGAGAAGGGTGTCATCCTGGAAGACGGGTCCCAGGGAACCACCTGGAGATTGGATGTTTGAACTCACAACCGATCTGACCCCCTGTGGAGACCAGCCCGATGCCATCGAGGTCCTTTCCGAGGGCGTCAGGAAAGGCCTCTCCCACCAGGTCCTTCTGGGGGTGACAGGCTCGGGAAAAACCTACACCATGGCCCAGGTGATCGCCAGGGCCCAAAAACCCACCTTGGTTCTCGCTCCCAACAAGACCCTCGCGGCACAGCTCTACGGTGAGTTGAAGGGTCTCTTCCCAAACAATGCCGTCGAATATTTTGTGAGCTACTACGACTATTACCAGCCTGAGGCCTACATCCCCCAGTCCGATACCTATATCCAGAAAGACTCGCATATCAATGAACAGATAGACAAAATGCGGCACTCGGCCACCCGGGCACTCCTGGACCGGGATGATGTGGTGATTGTGGCTAGTGTCTCCTGCATCTACGGCCTGGGGTCCCCCGAGGCCTATCACGACATGCTCCTCTGTGTGGAAAAGGGGGACACGCTGGTGCGGGAGGATGCCATCAGGAAGCTGGTGGAGATTCATTATGAGCGGGGTGACTATGATTTTTTTCGCGGGCGGTTCAGGGCCAAGGGAGATGTGCTGGACATCTTTCCGGTGCACGAGGAGGATCATGCCGTAAGAATCTGTTTTTTCGGAGACGAAGTGGAGGATATCCAGGAGATCGATCCCCTGACGTCCAAGATCCTGAAACACCTCAGCAGGGTGACCATCTATCCCGCCAGCCATTATGTGACGAGCGAGGAGATCCGGGAACAGGCCATCAGGCAGATCAACCTGGAGCTTAAGGAGAGGGTCCGGTATCTCCGGGGAAATGCTATGCTGCTCGAGGCCCAGCGCGTTGAGGAGCGTACGCGCTTTGATCTGGAGATGATGATCGAAATGGGATATTGCCACGGTATCGAGAACTATTCCCGCCACCTCACGGGGAGGAAGCCCGGGGAACCGCCGCCGACCCTCCTGGATTATTTCCCGAGGGACTTCCTGGTCATGATCGATGAAAGCCACATCACGATCCCCCAGCTCAACGGTATGTACCGGGGGGACAGGTCCAGGAAGGAAACCCTCGTGAGGCACGGGTTTCGCCTGCCGTCCGCCCTGGACAACCGACCCCTGACCTTCGAGGAGTTCGAGGCGAGGGTAAAACAGACCCTCTACGTGTCCGCAACGCCGGGGCCCTATGAACTTCAGATAGCACAGCAGGTTACGGAGCAGATCATC
Source organism: Desulfatiglandaceae bacterium (assembly GCA_049282265.1). Taxonomy (GTDB): domain Bacteria; phylum Desulfobacterota; class DSM-4660; order Desulfatiglandales; family Desulfatiglandaceae; genus CAYUCJ01. The sequence continues at coordinate 3,826 of JBAPTR010000092.1, forward strand.
AGGCCCACCGGGCTCACGGACCCGGAAATCGAGGTCAGGCCGGCCCATAACCAAGTGGATGATCTCCTAGGCCTGATTCGCGAGAGGATCGAAAAGAATGAAAGGGTCCTGGTGACGACCCTGACAAAGAATATGGCCGAGAGCCTGACCGAATACTATGCCGACCTGGACCTGAAGGTAAGATACCTTCACTCGGATATCAAGACCATCGAGCGGATGGAGATTATCAGGGACCTGCGCCTGGGCGTCTTCGACGTGCTGGTTGGGATCAATCTTCTTCGCGAGGGTCTCGACCTGCCGGAGGTATCTCTCGTGGCCATCCTGGACGCGGACAAGGAAGGGTTCCTACGTTCCGAGAGGTCTCTCATCCAGACCTGCGGGAGGGCGTCAAGGAATGTGAACGGGGAAGTCATCTTCTATGCGGATCATGTAACCCATTCCATGGAGCTGGCCATGGATGAGAGCAGAAGGCGCCGCGAGATTCAACTGGAATATAACAGGATCAACGGCATTACCCCGACCACCATCAAGAAAAACATAGACGACATCCTGGGTTCCATCTATGAAGCGGACTATGTCACCACCCCCTCCATTGCAGAGGCCGGCGGGGCCTATTTGACCCCGGAGGAAATGGAGGACCTTATGCGAGATTTGAAGGACAGGATGAAAAAGGCGGCCGAAAAACTGGAGTTCGAGGAGGCTGCAGACCTGCGGGACCGGATCACGGAACTGGAGAAAAATGCAATCCTGCGATCCGCCTTTTGACTTGACAATATTTTGGGACCGGGTATATTAAGATAGTTACTTTGTAGCTAAATAGTAGCCACTTATTGGGGCTCATAAGGACATCCGTCTGTAACGAGCGCGAGTGCAGCAGTAAATTGATGATGTCGTTGAATGTCAAAGTTCAATGTCCATTGACACATAGATTATGAGGAGGCCAACTCATGAATATCATCTCTGAAATCAGGGAAATCGTGGGCCCGGAAAGCATCTTTGACGAGCGAGTGGAATGTCTTTGCTATTCCAGAGATATGTCTGTTCACCAGGGGGTCCCCGATGCTGTTGTTTTCCCCCGGACCACTGAACAGGTCTCGGCCATCATGAAGCTCGCACACCGCGACAAGGTCCCCGTCACGGCAAGGGGCACCGGGACCAGCGTGACCGGCGCCGTCCTTCCTGTAAAAGGCGGCCTGCTCCTGGATCTCCATCTCATGAATAATATCTTGGAGATCAACAAAGAGAATTTCTATGCCCGGCTGGAACCCGGTGTGGTTTGCATGCCGCTGAACGCCGTGCTCGCAAGAGACAATCTCATGTTCCCCCCGAATCCGGGCAGTGAGGCCATAGCCAGTATCGGTGGCATGGTATCCACCAATGCCAGCGGACATCGTGCGGTGAAATACGGGACGACCCGGGATTATATCAAAGGGCTCAAAGTGGTCCTTGCCGATGGAACCATTGTCGATACCGGAACCACGGCACCGAAGACTTCCCTTGGCTATGATCTGACGCATCTGTTCTGTGCTTCTGAAGGGACTTTGGGGATCATCACGGAAGTCATTGTAAAATTACAGGCCAGGCCGGAATATGCCGCCATGGCCCTTGCCATATTCCATGATCTCAATGCGGCGGGGGATGCCGTGACAGAGGTCACCACCTCGGGCATTCGGCTGGCGGGCTGTGAGATCATGGACAAGTTCAGCCTCAAGGTGGTGGAAGAGGCCCTGGGGAAAGATGTGAGCAAAATTGAAGCGATGCTCATCATGGAGGCTGACGGCACCAAGGACGTGGTCGTGCGTGATATGCACAGGATCGAAGAAATATGCCAGAAATACCATGTGCAGGAGTTTGAGTGGTCGGATGATCCCTCGCGAAGGGCCGAAATGATGCAGGCCAGGGGGCGGTTGGTGCCGACCCTGTCACGTATCAAACCGGGGAGCAGGTTGATCCCCATCGCGGAGGACCTCGGGGTTCCTTCCACGAAAATTCCTGAAACCATCCGCAGGGCACAGGCCATTGCCAAAAAGTACAATGTTCTGATCGCCACCTTCGGGCATGTGGGAGACGGCAACGTGCACACCACGTTCGTATCCGATGTGCGCAGTCGGGAAGAATGGGACAGACTGAGGCCGGCGGTTGAAGAACTCGTGGATACCGCACTTGAAATGAAGGGCACGCTGAGCGCGGAACACGGCACCGGACTCACTCGTGCGCCCCATATCGAGCGGCAGCTCGGGCCTGCCATGGACATCATGCGAAAGATAAAGAAGGCCCTCGATCCGGAGGATATCCTGAACCCCGGTAAGATGGCCCTGGATGAATCCAGTGAAAAAGCGGATATTTATGACTTTTTCGCTTTTAAGCCCCTCCTTGAACATCCTGAAGGCGTGAGGAGTTTCGGGAAGGAAATCGACGACGAGGTCCTGGCCTGCATCCACTGTGGCTTCTGTCGCCTGGGTTGTCCGACCTTCAGTGTGACCCAGAGGGAGGGCAGAAACGCCCGCGGCAGGAATGCCCTGGCCTTCTATTTTATGAACGGTTCGATCGAACCCTCAGCGGAGCTGGCCGAGGCCTTTTACAGCTGTACCACATGCCAGACCTGCACCTACTTCTGTCCGGCCCAGATCAAAGTGGACGAGATCGTTGAGGGGGTGCGAAGGAAACTCTACAAGGCCGGGTTTGCCACGCCGGCGGCCCTGGGGGTGCGGGAGAGCATTCAGAAAACAGGGAACGTCTTTGCCAGCCCCCGGGAAGAACGCATCCAGATCTATCCGACGGCCCTTCGGGAAAAGGCCGAAAAGGGTGAGTTGAAAAAGCAAGCCGAGACGCTGCTTTTCATGGGCTGTGTCCCCAGCTACCTGGACATGAAGATGGTTCCCAGCCTTATCAAACCTCTGGACGCCGCCAAGGTGGACTACACCACCCTGGCCATGGACGAGAACTGTTGCGGTTTCCCCCTTTATCTCATGGGATCGGATGAATTTGAGACCCACGCCAGGGGAATTATGGAGAAAATCGAGGCCACGGGGGCACGCGAGCTGGTCACACCCTGTGCAGGCTGCTACAAGACTTTCAAAAAACTCTATCCGGAAATCAGAGATCTTGGAATAGACATCTACCATTCCGTACACTACCTGGAAAAGCTGATCAATGAGGGGCGTATCACCTTCAAAGGTGAACTTGGAAAGAAGGTGACCTATCACGATCCATGCGACCTGGGACGGGCCTTCAAGGTCTTTGAGGAACCCCGGAACATCCTGAAAGACATCCCGGGGCTCAATTACGTGGAGATGGCCAGAAACAGGCTCCAGGCGCGTTGTTGCGGCGGCGGCGGTGGTGTCCAGGCCAACAATCCCGAGATGGCGAAGGACATGGCTTCTGAAAGGGTGCGAGATGCCCTGGCCGTCGGGGCGGAGATCATTGTTTCCGGATGTGCCGCGTGCAAAGACAATTTGAAGAAGGGTGCCAAGGCCATTCCGAAAGGTGAGCGTGGAAAGATCAAGGTGATGGACATCACCGAAATGGTCGCCAATATGATGGAATAGGGGCCTGAGGAAACAGATGACCGAGGAAATGAAGACCACAAGAAAAGAGATATCGGCAGGCAGGATCTTGAAAAAGGTCATGGCCGACTATTTTTATGAAATGGATGAGGCGGCAAAGACGGGGTCCAGAAAAATCGCCTGGTGCAACAGTGTTGGGCCTGCTGAGCTTTTGAGAGGTATGGGCTTTCTGGTGTATTTCCCCGAGAATCACGGGGCCATGCTGGGAGCCACCAGGATGGCAACGGAGCTCATCCCCTATGCGAATGCCCAGGGGTATTCGCCCGATATCTGTTCCTATCTGACCTGCGATGTGGGATCTTATTTGCAAAAAAAGACCCCCCTGACGATAGCTTATGGGATTGAGTCGGTCCCAAGACCTGATGTGCTTGTTTTCAATACCAACCAGTGCAGAGATGTGCAGGATTGGTTTGCCTGGTATGCCCGGGAATTGGGCGTCCCCCTCATCGGTATTCACACCCACAGGGATATCGGTCAGATTCGTAAGTATCAGATCCAGGATATCGCCAAACAGACAGAGGACCTCATCCCGACCCTGGAAGAGGTGAGCGGAGAGAGATTTGACATGGATCGATTCAAAGAGGCGGTCGCGTTTTCCAGACGTACTTCTGAATTATGGAGGGCCTGCCTCGAAATGGCGGCAGCCATTCCTTCTCCCTGGACCTTTTTTGACGCAACCATTCACATGGCTCCGGCCGTGGTATCACGGGGCACCAAGGAGGCCAATGAGTACTATGAACTCCTTCTTCCAGAATTGCAGGGGAGGGTTAAGGAAGGCGTTGCCGCTGTGCAGGGAGAAAAACATCGGCTCTATTGGGAGGGAATGCCGATCTGGGGGAAGCTTCGCGCCCTGTCCGAGCAATTTGCATCCTTGAAGAGCTGCGTGGTTGCGTCGACGTACTGCAATAGCTGGATATTTGACCAGCTCGACCCGGAAGAGCCTTTCGAAAGCATGGGCCGGGCATACACCGAACTGTTCATCGTGAGAGACGAGCCTTATAAGCAGCAATACATAAAGGACTGTTACGAAAAGTTCCGGTTTGACGGAATTCTCTTCCACGACGCCAAGACGTGTCCGAACAACTCCAACAACCGCTATGGCATGCCGGAAAGGCTGAGCGACAAGTTGGGCATACCCGTGATTACTATCAACGGAGACCTGTGTGATTTGAGATGCTACTCGGAAGAACAGGCGAAGACCAATATTGAGGCCTTCATTGAGCAGTTGGATGAAAGATAAGGTTTTTCGGGAACCAATTGGGATCAATGAACAAAGATATTTTTGTTGGGGCCGATGTCGGAGCGTCCCGGACCAAAGTCGCTGTTTTGGATGGGGAGAAGAATCTCCTGGGATTCTGTGTTCGGAAATCAGGCACGGATTTCCAAAAAACAGCAGCAGATTGCCTCAATGAATCTCTGAACGTGGCGGGGATATCCCAGAAGACCGTCAGGAGGTGCATTTCTACCGGATACGGGAGGGAAAACGTTTCTTTCCGGGATGACACCAAGACGGAAATCGGATGTCATGCGCGAGGCGCCTACCACTATTTTCCCATGGCCATCACCGTCATTGATATCGGGGGACAGGACAACAAGGTCATCAAGCTGGATGCCGGGGGCCGACGCCTTAATTTCAAAATGAATCGCAAGTGTGCCGCCGGGACCGGTGCCTTTCTTGAAGAAATGTCTTTCAGGCTCGATATCCCACTCGATAAGATGGATGGCCTTGCGCGAGAATCAACGGATATGGTCGCGTTGGGGAGTTACTGCACGGTATTTTCGGGTACCGAGGTGCTGGAGAAGATCAGGCAGGGGAAAAAAGTCTCCGATATCGTCAAGGGGCTTTTCTATTCCGTGATCAAGCGCGTCATGGAAATGGACGCCCTTACGGAAAAGGTCGTGATGACCGGGGGGGTTGTTGAGCATAACCCTTATTTGGTTGATATGGTGCACGAAATCACCGGAAGGGATATCCTGGTCCCGGAACATCCCCAGCTGACGGGTGCCGTGGGAGCAGCCCTCTTTGCCATGGAGGCTTAGTTGGTCGACTGGTTGAGTGGAAAAAGGAGCGCGGAGTGTTGGACACTTAGGAGGTTGTCCGAGAATAGCAATTTTGTTTCAAATCAAGGAATACGAAAAAAATTACCGCAGGCATATAGTTAATATTCCGAGGATAATTTTTTGAGCATGACGAAGAGTTGGGGCAAAAAGGCGTTCTCGGACAGCCTCCTAGAATTGAGAGGAGGTTTTGAGAATGACTATCAGTAAGTGGATGCAGATGGGGACGGTCCTCAAAATGAATGCCATCAATTATCCCAACAAGTTGGGGTGGCAGGATAAGTCGAATGAGTATTCCTTCAAGGAGTGGAATGCACGGTCCTGCCGTCTTGCCAATGGACTGACTCAAATGGGAGTCGGGCATAAGGGCACCTTTGCCATCATCGCCTTCAACCGGGGCGAGTGGATGGATATATACGCCAGCTGCGGGAAGGGCGGCCAAATTGCGGTTCCCATCATGTTCCGGCTGGCCGGTCCCGACATCGAGTACATCGTAAACCACTCCGAATGTAAGGCCTTTATCGTGGAGGCCCCCTTTGTGGAGTTGATCGACTCCATCAAGGACAAACTGCCTGTTCCTGAAGACGGGTACATCTATCTGGGCGATGGCCCCGTGCCGGAAGGGTACGTGGGCTATGAGGAACTGCTGGAAAAGTCCTCTCCTGAGGAGCCGGATCTCCTGGTGGACGGAGCCGATACCTGGACCGTTATGTACACATCGGGGACCACGGGAAGGCCCAAGGGCGTTGTGAAAACGCACGAAAGCTACATGGCCCAGTACTATTTGAGCAACATCAACGTGGGGGTTCAGCCGTCCGACAAGGTGATGCTGGTCATGCCCATGTGCCATGTGAATTCCATTTTCTATTCCTTCCCCTATACCCTGGTGACGGCCCCGGTCTTTGTGTACAACATGATTAGTTTCGACCCCGAGGACCTGCTGAGGACCATAGAAGAATACAAGATCACCTATACGTCTCTCGTCCCGACCCACTACATCATGCTCCTGGCCCTTCCGGACGAGGTGAAAAACAGCATCGATGTTTCATCCATCCGACAGCTGCTGATATCTTCGGCCCCCGCCAGGAAGGACCTGAAACTGGCTATCATGGAGTACTTCAAGAACGCGGAGCTGTGGGAGGCTTACGGGAGTACCGAAGGAGGCCTTATTACGCTGCTCAGGCCGGAGGACCAGTTCAAGAAACTGGGATCCATCGGCAGGGAAATCTTCGGCACGGACCGTATCAGGATCCTTGACGAGAACCGCAATGAAGTCCCGGACGGCGAGGTGGGTGAACTCTTTTACCGGACACCCATGCTTTTCAAGGAGTACCTGAAAGAACCTGAAAAGACGAAGGATGCCTTTGAGGGGGGATGGTCCTCGGCCGGGGATATGGTGAAACGCGATGAGGATGGGTACTACGTACTCGTGGATCGAAAGGCCAACATGATTATCACGGGCGGAGAAAACGTCTATCCGACCGAGGTGGAGAGTGTGGTCGGCGGCCACGAGGCCGTGAAAGACATTGCAGTGATCGGTATCCCCGATGATAAGTGGGGGGAGGCCATCAAGGCCGTTGTGGTTTTGAACGAGGGTTATAAGCCGGGTGAGGACCTGGCTAAACAACTCATCGATTTTACAAAGGGAAAGTTGGCCGGATTCAAGCGACCTAAGAGTATCGATTTTGTCACGGATGATGAAATGCCACGGACCGGCACCGGCAAGATCCTGCACCGCATTCTCAGGGGCAAGTATGGGAAATGGAGCGACTAATTGGAATGCGGAAGTGGGAAGTGGGAATTAATAATGTGTAACCTGGCGTTGCCTTCACAGGAAGGATACTTTGAATCTTAAAAATTGAACCATAAAGGAGGAAAGAACATGTTGACAAAGGCGTTCATACCGTACAAAGGCTACTATTCCACCCCGTTTTCTCGCTGGCAGGGAAGCATGGCTAATGAAAACGCAATCGAACTGGGGGCGAAGACGGCCAAGAGATGGTTGGCGGAAAAAGCCTGGGACCCCAAAATGTTTGACTATCTCATCTTGGGAATGACCATTGGTCAGCTGCATCAATTTTATTCAAGTCCCTGGGCTGCTGCCTTGATGGGAGCCCCGGGAATTCCAGGCGTCTATATGAGTCAGGCCTGCACTACATCCACCACCTGCATTTACAATGCGGCCATGGGCGTAGAGACAGGCCTTTACAAAAATTGCTGCACGTTGATGACCGATCGTTGTTCCAACGGTCCACACACCGTCTGGCCTAATTCTATGGGACCGGGCGGTGAAGTAATCTCTGAAAACTGGCTCATGGACAATTTCAATTCAGATCCCAATGTAGGTCTGAAAATGATCGAGACGGCGGAAAACGTTGCCAAAGAGGGTGGTTTCACAAAGGAACTGTGCGATGAGCTGACCTTGAGAAGGTATGAACAATACCTGGATGCCATTGCCAACGAAAGGGAATTTCAGAAAAAATATATGTTTCCCGCGGAAGTGAAAATTTCGAGGAAGAAGACCAAGCTGGTGGAAGAGGATGAAGGTGTCACTTCCTGCACGTCAGAGGGCCTTGCCGGGCTCAGGCCGGTGATTCCGGGTGGCGTGCTGAGCTTCGGCGCCCAGACGTTTCCCGCGGACGGGAATTGCGCGGTCATCGTAACTACCGAGGGTCAAGCGAAAGAGTTGAGCGCTGATCCTTCTCTAAAAATTCAGGTGATCTCCTATGGGTTCTCCCGGACAAAACCCGGTTACATGGCTGCGGCCCCGGTGCCGGCCTCAAAGATGGCGCTGGAGAATGCCGGGTTGAAGATCAGCGATATAAAAGTAATCAAGACTCACAATCCCTTTGTGGTGAATGACCTCTACTTCGGACAGCAGATGGGAGTCGATCCCCTGAGCAGGGGGGATCAAGGCTTCAATAATTATGGATGTTCCCTGATTTACGGTCATCCCCAGGGACCCACGGCAGGTCGTTTAATTATCGAAGGGATTGAGGAAATCGCCATGAAGGGCGGGGGCCATCTGCTTTGGACGGGATGTGCGGCCGGAGATACCGGGGGCGCCATTATTTTGAAGGTTGGCTGATCGTTTGAAACGATCTCCGATCCTTCTTTATTCAGTACTGATGAATTTGTAGAAAGCCGCAAAATAAGACGGCACAGTAAGAGGCGCCAAGATCAAGGCGCGCGAATCTTTAGGAATGAGGCGTACATTTAGGTACGTCGGAATGACTAAAGATGAAGCGCAACGCAGAGATTGGCCTTCTTACGAAGCCGTCAGTACTCAAGGGCCATTCTCTTTTTGGGGGAATGGCCCTTTTTTGTGGAAATCCGTGAGACTATTTTCTATAAGTTGGAAGTCGTGCATTCCAAATGCCCTAACCCCGTACCGCGTGACGGGAAGACGCTGATTCGAGACCGGACCGAAAGAACACATGGATACACTGATCTTATCGATTGCGACCCTGGTAGGACTTTACATGGCCGTCAATATCGGGGCCAACGACCTCGCCAATGCCATGGGAACGTCCGTGGGTTCCTGTGCCATTACACTCAAAGAAGCCGTTGTTATTTCCATCATCGCCAATGCCCTCGGCGCCACACTTGCCGGCGGCTATGTGACGGGTACCATCAGCAAAGGAATTATTGATCCGTCTCTGCTGGCGGGGGACCCCAACAGGTTGATGATCGGGATGTTTGCTTCCCTTCTCGCGGCAGGACTGTGGGTGAACCTGGCCACCTATTTTGCCCTGCCTGTCTCCACCTCCCAGGCGATTGTCGGGGCCGTCGTGGGTTTTGGTATACTGAGCGTCGGGGCGAGCGCAGTGACATGGTCCAAAATCATTATCATCGTCGTGAGCTGGATTACTTCTCCGGCCGTCGGCGGCCTGTTAGGGGGGGGATTGTACTACCTGATAGAAAAGCGGATGATGTCTGCAACAGACCCCCTGCGTGCGTCCAGACGTTATGCACCCTTTATGATTTTTGTGGTTTTCCTAGTTCTTATACTGTCCTTTATTTTCAAGGGGCTCAAGAATCTTCATCTGAACGTAGGGTTTCTGCAGACGTTCCTGCTGGCCATCCCCGTCTCCATGGCGGCAGCCGTCGCGGGTTCCTGGTGGGTGCGCCGTCAGGCGCGGCCCGAATGCGAATTGCGGCCCGGTCAGGAGGCGTTTTCACCCCTGGATCGTCTGTTTGCGCAGCTTCAGGTCCTGACGGCCTGTTACGTGGCCTTCGCCCACGGAGCCAATGACGTGGCCAATGCCGTTGGACCGCTTGCGGCCATCTTTTCAGTGGTGACGACAAAGGCCGTGGCCCTCAAGGTGGAAGTCCCCATCTGGATGCTTCTGGGTGGAGGTATTGCGGTGGGTGGAGGCCTTTTGGCATTCGGGACGCGCGTCATGGAGACCATAGGAAAGAACATTACTGAGCTTACACCCATGCGCGGGTTTTGTGCCCAGTTTGGGGCTGCCACCACGATCCTGATCTGTTCCCGGCTCGGTCTCCCCATTTCCACAACGCATGTGCTGGTGGGTTCTGTGGTTGGTATAGGCATTATGCGCGGCATGGGTACGCTCGATCTGCGTGTCCTGAAAAATATCGGCCTTTCATGGCTCGTCACGCTTCCATTCACGATCCTGTTGTCCATGCTCTTGTATGAACTTTTTGTGTTTTTTTTGTTATAAATGGATTAGCCGGGAGGAAAACAATATGCGTCTATTATTGAGTTCACTGTTTTACAAATCTCCTTTTGAGAATCTCCAAAAGCATGCGGACAAGGTAAGGGAGTGTGCACGGCTTTTCAAACAGGCGGCCGTCTTTCACCTGCGAGGTGAATCCGCGAAATTCGAGGAAACTACGGACCAGGTGGCCCGGTTGGAGAGCGAGGCGGATGCCATAAAGCGAAACATACGAAACCACCTGCCGAAGGGGATTCTGATGCAGGTGGATAAGTTCCAGTTTCTGCAGTATGTTCGAGAGCAGGACAAGGTGCTTGACGAGGTGGAGGAGGCCCTGTTCTGGCTGTCTTTCAGGCCTAGAGGCATCCCTGCGGAAGTCTCACAGGATTTTGAGGACCTGGTGGAGGCGGCCATCCCGCCCATTGAGAAACTGTCCGACCTGGTGGCCATGGCCACCGTCTTTTTCCGGGCAGGCTCCAAGGAGCAGCGCACACGGATGAAAAGCCTCGTCAATGATATCCGTCAGCATGAGAAGGAATCGGACATCCTTGAAAGGGACTTGAAATTAAAGATATTTGCGACCCTGAAAGATGAGCCGCTCATGGTCTTCCATCTCGTCCGTTTCGTGGAGATCGTGGGAAACATCTCCGACCACGCCCAGAATGCTGCGGACAGGATGCGGGCAATGGTTGCCAAGTGAACACTATGACCGAAAAACGCGATTCCTGCATTCGATGCGGTGACTGCTGCCGGGGATCCAGTCCCAGCCTCCAGGCAGGGGATATCTCGCTCATCAAGGACGGTTTTTTGGAAAGAAAGGACCTCTTTACCATCAGACCGGGTGAAATCGTGAGGGACAATATCTACGAAGAGCTGCGGCCGGCCGAGCGGGAGATCATCAAGGTCAGGGAAAGGGACGGCGCCTGCATCTTCTATGACGAGGGAGGAAACGACTGTCGCATCTACGTCCACAGGCCTGTCCAATGCGCCGCCCTTGAATGTTGGGATTCAAAGAAATTTATGGAGGCCTACAGCGGACCCAAGGCCTGCAGGGAGGACATCATCAGGGACGGGGTCCTACTGGGATTGATCCGGGAACACGAAAGGAAGTGCGGATATGCCCGGCTGGAGCACCTGGTTCGGCAGATTGAATCCGCGGGGAAAAAGGCCGTCGAGGAGATCTTAGGCCTCCTCAAATTCGATTATCACCTGAGGCCCTTCGTGGCACAGAAAACAGGGATTGATCCGGACGAGACGGATTTGATCTTCGGGCGACCCCTGGTGGATACGATTTCCCAGTTCGGACTCCAGGTGATTCAGAAGGCCGACGGGTCATTCTTTCTCACCACCATGGAAAACCCGTTTGTGTTCAAAATGACAAGCATAGGGTCGAACTGTCTGGAATAGCAAGAGAAACCGCACAGACAAAAGCAAATCGGTTTCTCACGCAGAGACACAGGGAACACAGAATATAAGAAACAAAAAGAGAAAAATGTTTTTCTCCGGTAGCTCTGTGTCTCGAGCGAACAACGTGAGCGGGCGAGAGAATAGGCGTTTTTGTCGGGATAGGGTTAAGAAAAGAGGGCTGAAAAATCAGCCCTCTTTTTATTACTGGTTTATAGTACGTTCGGACTAAAACAAACCGCTTACTTTTCCGGTGTTCACATCCACGTCAACACGGCGGAAGGCCGGGTTGGAGCTCGTTCCGGGCATGAGACTGATTGTCCCGGCACAGGGGCAGAGGAACTTGGCGCCGGAATAGATCAGCACGTCACGGATGGGCAGGGTCCAGCCCTTGGGAACACCCTTGATGGCCGGGTCATGGGTCAGGCTCAAATGGGTTTTGACCATCATGGTGGAGTAATCATCAAACTTGGAATCCGCTTCCAGCATCTTGGCCTTTGCCTCGGCCTCGGGGCTCCATGCCACCCCGTCCGCGCCGTAGACTTCCTTGGCGATCAGGTCTACCCGGTCGCGCAGTTTCGTCTCAAGGGGATACAGGAACTTGAATTCGTTCTCCTCGTCACAGGCTTCCTTGACGGCCTCAGCAAATTCAACGGCACCGTCACCGCCGTCCGCCCAGTGGGTGGAAACGGCACACCTGGCGCCTGCCTCCTCAGCATACTTCCGGACCAAGGCGATTTCGTCCTTGGTGTCCGTATGGAAGCAGTTGATGCAGACCACGGGATTGATTCCCGCCTTCCGAATGGTATGGATGTGGTGGACCATATTGGCCACGCCGTTTTCCAGGAGTCCAAGATTCTCCTTGGTATAGGCCTCGTCCAGTGCGAGCCCGGCCACCACCTTGGGACCGCCGCCGTGCATCTTGAGGGCACGAATCGTGCTGGTAAGCACGGAAACGTGGGGCTTGAGGCCACTGTTGCGGCACTTCACATTCCAGAATTTCTCGAAACCGATATCGGCGCCGAAACCGCTCTCGGTGACGTGGTAGTCAAACATCTTGAGGCCGATCCGGTCGGCGATAATGGAACTCTGACCCACGGCGATGTTGGCAAAAGGTCCGGCGTGAACCATGCAGGGCTGGTACTCTGCAGTACACATGAGTGTGGGATTGATGGTGTTTCGCATCCAGGCCGTCATGGCACCGCCTGCCTCCAGGTCGCCTGTGGTCACGGCCTTGCCGCTCTTGTCAAAGGCGACTGTAATCTCGTCAAGGCGCTTTCTCAGGTCTGCAAGATCCCGAACCACGGAGAGGATGGCCATCAGTTCTGATGAAACGGCAATGCCGAACTTGGACTGCATGGTGAAGCCGTCGAACCTGCCGCCCAAGCCTATGATAATGTTACGAAGGGACTGGGCGCAAAGGTCCATGATCCAGCCCATCTCCACGCGGGTGGGATCGATGTTCAATCGTGGCATCCCGGTGAGCCTCTTAAGCTGCTCATCGTTGTAGTTGCGCTCATGCTGCATGCGGGCCGTCAGTGCCACCATGGCCAGGTTGTGGGCATTCATGATGTCGTTGATATCACCTGTGAGGCCGAGAGAGAACTCCGTCATGGGAATGAGGATGGAGTTGCCGCCGCCTGCCGCGGTACCCTTGATGTTCATGGTGGGGCCGCCCGAGGGTTGGCGCAGACATCCACCCACGTTCAGACCGATTTTTCCCATACCTTCCATCAGGCCGCAGGAGGTGGTGCTTTTCCCTTCGCCCAGGGGGGTAGGAGTAATGGCCGTCACCTCGATGTATTTTCCATCGGGTTTGTCTTTGAGCCTGTTGATGATCTTTAGAAAATCGAGCTTGGCCAGTCTGCCCATGGGCAGAATTTCATCCTTCTGAAGTCCGAGTTTTTCACCCCACTCTTCCGGTGTGGGCATGTTTTTTTCAGCAGCCTCTGAGATCTGCCAGTCCTGCATTTCCACTGCATTGTAAGCCATTCTTGTAACCTCCTTGGATTTAGTGGTGTAGATTGATGAATTTTTTGTGGCATCATCAATCTCGAAGTTGCCTGCCTGGTGCATTCCCGCCCCGCTGGAAAGCCGAAAGTGGGAACGCTGTTATATGGCGAAAAGTAATCCTTTTCATACCATAAAAATGATAGGGCGTCAAGCCTTATCGACCTAGATTTCTGTCCATTTGGAAAGGTTTTTCCGCATATTTCTTGAGCCGGCCATGTATTGTGATTAGTTCATCATTTCACGAGGTTTTCGTGCGTTGTCCCAGAGGACTTGATCTCCGAGAAAATTCAGCCTATAAAGGATCAACCCTAATTGCAAGTTGCAAAAACTGGGTCTTATAGAGTTGATGGCTTTGTAATAAGTCATCATCGTGCCCATGGACGGGCACGCAAATCAATGGGGTGCCTTGCAACCCATTGATTTGTAAGGAAACCGAAAATCACACTTTTCGGATTCCGTCAGTAAAAAGCCCATGGACGGACTTTTTACGATTCCATCAGAGTTTGGAGGAAAAACCTATGAAAGAAAAGTACCGGGTCCTGGTCGTAGATGATGATGCCTCCACGAGGAAACTCCTCAGCAAGGTCCTGAATGCGAGCGGAAATCTACAGATCAAGGTGGCTGATGATGGAAAGGAAGCCATAGAAATCATCAAGAAATGGGGGCCGGACATCATTGTATCCGACCTTGTTATGCCCAATATGGACGGCCGGGAGCTGTGCAAGTACCTCAAACAGGACCCTGACTCGGAACTGGCGGATATCTACGTTATCATGATCAGTGCCAGGGAGGAAAAGGAGTGTAAACTGCAATGCATGCGTGACGGGGCTGACGACTACCTGACAAAACCGGTGGACCCCGACGAACTGCTTGCCAGAATCAGGGTGGGCCAGCGGATCACGGCCCACATCAAGAAAACGGAACTCGAGAAGCGCAGGATGTTTGAGACCATAGACGTCCTGCTCATCCAGGACGGCGGGTGCGCACCGGGGTACAATCCGGTCACGGCCTTTATCACCTACCACCTGGAAGAGATGGGAAGGGAGGTCTACGGGACACGGGAAGGCTTCAAGTCACTGGTTTCGGGGGGAGAAGATGACTTCCTTCGCCTCGTCTACGATCCCGAACTTTTCAAACGGCTGGACCACATCCCCGGCGTTTTTCATGCCGCTCCCCTCTCCGAATCCCGGGGTGCGCAGCTCCGGAGTGAGCGCTACAGGGATTTTATCAAGAAGAAAATCCAGAAAAAGGCCGTCGAGATCATCAAGAAGAAAAAGGTCAGGGCATTGATCGCCATAGGGGGGAACGGAACGTTTCTAGGACTCCAGGCCTTGTGCCAGTGCCTGCCCACCTCCGTACAGGCTTTTTTCGTGCCGGTTACCATAGACAGCGATATCGCCGGCACGGAGTGTATCGGCCAGCATAGCGGAATTGAAATGGGATCGGAAAAGATCCGGCGCTACATGGCGGACGCGCGGGCCCACAAGAGGACCTATATCATCGAGATGATGGGGGCGAGCAGCGGGTTTCACGCCCTCCACTCCTGCCTGGGGGCCCGGGGGCATCTGGCGGTTCTTCCCAGCACAAGACTTGACCCGGGGAAGGTTGTCGAGGCCCTTAATAGCCGGGAGGAATGCGTCATCGTGGTGGCCGAGGGCTACAAGCGGGAGGAAAGAAAGGCCAAGGGGTTTGAAGACAACGCAGCGGAATATTTTCATAAAGAGCTTCTGGATACGGGTGTGGAAATCAAGCGGAAGGTGGTCTGTGAGGCATTCTCCCGGGACATCCGCGGCGGGGCTCCCAACAACCAGGATATTACTTTGGCCCAGCGCATGGCCTACAACGTGGCCGCTTACCTGGAGGCCGGTACGTCGCGCTTGATGCCGGCGGTACTGTCGGGTAAGGAGTCCGCCATCCCGTTCAATGAAATCCGGACCGAAAACTTGGTGGAAAAAGATCTCCTGGTGCTCTCCAACAGGCTCACAAGAGGATAAGAAAGAGAAATTCCCAATACCAAAATCCAAATGACAATGAAATGCCCAATATCAAACGATGTATGAGCCCAAAATATGATGGCTTTGTAAAAAGTCATCATCGTGCCCATGGACGGGCACGCAAATCAATGGGGTGCACGGCAACCCGTTGATTTGTAAGGAGACCGAAAATCACACTTTTCGATCTCCGTGAGTAAAAAGTCCATGGACTGACTTTTTACGGTTCCATCAAATATGGGGAAAGAGCAGTAGCTTCGGTCCTTGAGATTTTAGCATCGGTCACCCAGAATTGAAAGGGCCGCGACGGCATGCCACGTTGCATCCAGGAAAGGCGCTCCCCCGTTCTTTCTCGCGAATCCTCCACCCTTCGTCCAGGCGTTCATGATAAACCGGTCGGCGCCTGCCGGATTCAAAGGTGCTGCTTGAAGCAGGGTCAGGGATCGTAAACAGGCGTGCACGTTTTCCATGTAAGAGGTGGTGCCGGGAAGAAATCCGAAACCGCCGTCCGGATTCTGGCACGACCTGAGCCAGGAGAGAAGATTATCCCTGTTGGTATCGAATTTTTCAGGTTGGCCACCCGCAATAACAAGAGCCATCCAGAGTTCTCTCGCACTCCTCCACCGTATCGGGAAAAAGTCTTTGAAGAAAGTGAGTGGGTTCTCAAAGGGAGGGCCCGGGATTTCTTTCATCATCCTGAGACAGAAAAAGTGATCCGCAAGACCTGAAAAGTTCGTGAGCCTGTCAGAGATAAATTGTGTAACCCATTTTCCGTCAGGGACGATACCTGTCAGCCGGCAGCAGTAAGCATAGTGGAACCCTGTCTTGGGGTGCCATTCTTCTCTATCTTCAGGATTCCGAAGAAATTGTGCCAGGGAAGGGTCGTGAATGACGGCCGATACCTCATCGCCTGCCCGGGGTGCCAGGCACTGGAGGGTGCGAAGAGCAAGATAGGTGTCTTCCACACTTGGCGGGAGCGTGGGTGCTGCGCCGAACGCGCCCGTTCCTTGGCGCCTTGCCAGGACAAATTCAAGGACTTTCTTATGAAACAGATCCCTCACCACAATATCTCCGGCTAGAGAGCCTGCTCTGCGCCAGAAGCGTCCCATTGCCTGATTTCTTGGCCTCCAGGGCCAGCTTCGCGGACAGGGGATGAATCTCGATGCCATCTCTCCCAAGAGCGTCTTCGATGACCTGCCGGTTTCCCTCCTCGAAGATCACCTCTGTCTGCTCCTGTTGTCCGTACTTGACCATGGTCACAATGGACGTCAGGGGGACAACAGAGGTTGGGAGGATTCGGTCTCCGATGATGCTGTTGATGAAGGTGGATTTTCCACGCTTGAACTGGCCCGGCACCACCAGATGGAACCGGTTTTCAATGAGTTTCTCGCTGATTTCCGTGAGATTATCGGCAATTTTCGCATTGCCCCTCCCGGAAGAGATCCCCCTCAGATGTTCGATATTCCCGATGAGCTGTATCCTGATTTCCTTATAATGATCCAGAATGGCCGCCTCCGGCAAAAAAAAACCTGTCAGGTTCAAGTACCTGCAGGGTATCGCTATGACACCCCACCCGACTTTCAGGTGGGGTAGGTATGTGCACGCTCCTACCCCTTATCAAAGATGCGAGGTAGAAGTCATCAGCCCTTCCGAAGGGGGGCGGTTCCTATAGCGGACTTCATCGCTATGCTATGACATAAAATATTAGGGCAACCTACCGTACTTGTCAATCTGTTTGTCCCAGCCCATGGATGTGAAAAAGATGATCCCAAACACCACCACCCCGCCACCAGGGAGATGAGATGAAAGGGGATATATCGACTCCGGATCTGGAAAAATGCCTGGCAATGATTTTTCTGGCTTCAACATGCCCAGGCGTTCATGGACGATTGAGGTCTTGGAAAAAAGGCTTGACATGCAAAAATTAATATGTAGCATTGCAGGCTGTTTAACCATTGTAAAGAGGTGATGGAGTTCACCCCTTAACCGCACTTCAGTGCTGATGACTCCTGCCAAGACACACGTCGACGGGAGCATTGCCAATCGATACCCCTATAAACTCCCGTCGGAAACAACGGCGGGAGTTTTTTATGTCCCAATCAGGTAAAAAGACATCAGAGTATCCCTTGCCTGGATTTGCTCTTCCATTCCCCGGCCGCAACGCTCCCGTTCTTGGGACCGCAGATATCTCCGGCCTGACAAGGATACCATTCCCAGGAGGAAATAAATGACGCAGAAAATTGTATTCAATATCATGCAGGTCCTTGTGGTCATGGCCTTCGCCCCTCTCATCAAGGGCGTCTTGGATCGCCTCAAGGAATTGGTTCAGTCGAAAAAGGGCCCGAGTATCTTCCAGCCCTACAGGGACATATGGAAGCTCTTCCATAAGGATGAGGCGGTCTCCGAAGAGAGTTCATGGGTTTTCCGTTTCACCCCGTATATGGTTTTTGTCGCGCCCATTTTTGTCACTTTGCTGATCCCGGTGTTGACCGACTATCCTCTCTTTTTTGCATTCATGGGTGACATGCTGGCGGGCGGATCCATCCTCGCCTTGGGCGGCTTTTTCGCGACCCTCGCTGCAATAGACACGGGGAATCCGTATGGACCCATGGGGGCAAGCCGGACGCGAATGGTCGGTTTTCTTGCTGAACCGGTATTTATGATCGTCTTTTTCACGGTGTCCTTTGTGGCGGGTTCAACCATCCCCTACATTGTGCAGCAGGCCTGGATAACGCCCATTGCGAATTTTTTTGAACCTTCTCATGTTCTCGTCATGCTCGCATTCCTGATGCTCATCATTGCGGAAAACGGCCGCATCCCCGTGGATAACCCTTCGGGACATTTTGAACTGGCCATGATCGATGAGTCAAAAGGTCTGGAATATTCAGGGCGCGGCGCTGCACTCATGAAGTGGGGCGGGTGCATGAAGTTTTTCGTGCTCTTGTGCATCTTCCTTAATGTCCTTGTCTGCCCCTGGGGTCTGGCCTCCACCGGTTCCTTCCGGGACCTCTTGCTGGCGATCCCCCTGATCTTACTGAAAATGCTTATTCTTGTCTTCATTTTGGTGATCATTGAATCGTCCCTTTCGAAGCTCCGGTTATTCCGGATCAGTGAGTTCATGGGGGCGGCTTTTGTGACGTCAGTAGTTGCAGTTGTTATCCAGCTCATTGAGATGTAGGAGGAAAAAATGGTCCAATTGAACGCCCTTGCCGGTGGTCTTTTCATCCTCACGGTGTTTGGCATCGTGGGGATGCGTCAGATGATCGGTAGTTTGCGGCTGTTTGTCATTCAATCTCTTCTCCTGGCAGGGTCCGCCTGTATCCTGGGTTATGAATACACATCAGTGCACCTGTTTGTGGTGGCCGGTATCACCATTTTCAGCAAGGCATTCCTGATCCCCTGGCTTCTTTACCACCTGCTCAGCCATGAAATCCACGCACGCCGGGAGATTACACAGGTCCTTACTATCCCCACATCCCTGCTCATCGCAGCAGGGCTCGTCATATGCAGCTATTTTATGGTCCGCCCGCTCTTGGAGACAGGCGCAACTGCTTTTCTCAGCGTAAACCTCCCTATCGGTGTGGCAGGGCTCCTGATCGGCGGGTACGCCATCACGGTAAGGAGAGAAGCATTGCCGCAGCTCCTGGGTATCCTGACCATGGAAAACGGGGCCTTCCTGGCGGGTGTCTGCATTGCACCGAACCTCCCGCTCATGGCAGAACTGGCAGCGGCATTTGATGTGCTGATCATCGCCCTGGTTGTCGGACTCCTGACACGGAGTATCCGTAAACGTGTGGGAACGACGCTGGTTGGCAAGATGGCCAGCCTGAAGGAGGAGGAATAGCAGAACATGGAACTCTTCATCATCCTGTTGATACCGGTGCTTGTGACATTGATTTGCATGATTCCGGTAAAAATGCGCGGAGTCAGTGCCTGGGCCACCATCATTGGAAGCCTTGCCGTCTTTATCCTCTCATCGGCGGTGGCCTTTCGCCCTGATCTTGCCTCGCATGGCAGCACCGCGGCGCTGGGAAGCTTGCTTTCCTGTGATAGCCTGAGCGGGCTGATCCTCCTGCTGGTCTCTTTTGTCGGATTCACCGCTTCTCTCTTTTCTTTGGGGTACATGGGGAAAACAAACGGGGAACATCGTCCCGGGAGAACGCGACGGTATTATGCACGGTATAACCTGTTCCTGTTTTCCATGTTGGCGGTCCCGGTCCTCGCACAGGTGGCCATCGTCTGGATTGCCGTAGAACTGACCACACTCTTTTCCGTCTTTTTGGTCGGGTTTGAAAACACCCCTGAAGCCCTGGAGGCCGCATGGAAATACGTGGTGCTCACCTGTATGGGCGCGGCGGTGGCCCTTGTCGGTGTGCTGATCCTCTACTGGGGGCTCCGGGCCTCCGGTGGAGAAAATTTCACCTGGCCTGGGCTTTTGCAGGCAGCTCCGAAAATCCAGCCCGTCTTTTTGAAGACCGCTTTTCTTTTTATTCTCATTGGATTCGGGACAAAGGCAGGCCTGGTACCGCTTCATACCTGGCTGCCGGATGCACACAGCCAGGCACCTTCTCCGGTCTGTGCACTCCTCTCAGGCGTAGAAACCACCACCGCCCTCTATGTTATCATACGGCTTCTGCCGCTCCTCCGGGGAATCCCCGGGAACCCGGCATCATCGTGGCTCATCACCTTTGGCCTGCTATCGGCCGGGGCCGCCGCCTTTCTCCTGATCCAGGTGAAAGATTATAAAAGGCTCTTTGCCTTTTCCACCATAGAACACATGGGAATCATCCTTGTGGCGGCAGGCCTGGGCAGCGGGGCCGCCCACCTGGGGGCTGTCTCCCAGATCCTGACTCATGCTGTCACCAAATCCTTTTGCTTCTTTGCGGCAGGCTCTGCGCTCCTGGTTACCGGCACGCGTGATATATCCTCTGTGCGCGGGCTGATCCGCATATCTCCTGTAGCAGGAATCTCCCTGATGCTGGGAGGCCTGGCCATTGCGGGGGCACCCCCGTTTGCCGTGTTCCTCAGTGAATTTTCCATCATAAAGGCAGGACTCGCTGCGGGTCATTACCTGGTGATCGGGGGACTTACTCTTTTCATTGCCATTGCCTTTTGCGGGATCATGTATCACATAAACAGGATGGTATTCGGCAGGGCATCAGCGCCTTCTGTCCGTTCCGCCCTGCCGCTGAGCTGCAAGGTAACCCTGGCCCTGGCAATCGTTCCCATCGTGGTCCTGGGGGTCTTTGTCCCGCATCCGGTCCATACCCTTCTGCAGCTTGCTGCAGTTTCTATCGGGAGGTGAAGATATGGGTCTTCCATTGAATAATATCCTGCAATTCAACGAGATACAGGACATCGTGTCTGCACGATGGCAGGAGAGCGTAAAGGTGCGGATTGATCTCGAAAAACTCATTGTCTACCTCAGTCCGGAACCTGCACTTTTGCCGGAAGTCTGTGACTGGCTTTTCTCCGAGCGGGGCTATGCATTTGCCACCATGGTGGTGGAGGAAAGGGACCCGGACTGGGTCATCCGTTACCTCTTTTACGGACCCTTTGGGGCAGGACAGGTGCAGGTGATAGTTCGTTTCCCCTTGTCCGGAACAACGATCTCCAGTATCAGCCCACAGATACACGCCGCAGACTGGCAGGAGCGTGAAATCGAAGATCTGTTCGGACTCTTCTTTGAGGGACACCCGCGACTTGGGGACTTTGTCCTGCACGAAGAATGGCCCGAGGGAGTAAACCCGATGCGGGCATCATTCGATGCCGGGAAACCATACCCTGCCAAGGAACCGGACCCGGGCTGGCGGCCAAATCGGATCCTGGAGGCCCCAGGCTCTTTTATGATGCCCATTGGGCCTGTCTATTCAGACCACGCCGAATCGGCCCACTTTCTCCTGGAGACCGTAGGCGAAGATGTCATCCGCACCATTCCCCGGTTTTTCTACAAGTATCGGGGCGTGGAAAAGATCGCCGAGGGACAGCCTGCCGAAAGGGTGGTCCTCCTCGCGGAACGGTTTTCCGGGACGTCTGCCTTTGCACACTCCCTTGCCTTCTGCCAGGCAGTGGAGGAAGTCGTGGGAATCGAGGGCCCGGCAAGAGCAAAGGCCCTGCGTGTGCTGCTCGCGGAACTGGAACGGCTTCGACACCACATGGCTGCCATCGCAGGAATCTGTTCTTCTACCGCCCTTTCCGTGGCAGCGGCCCAGGCAAGCGTCCTTGAAGAAGAGCTTTTGAGGCTCACCTGTGGGTTCACCGGGCACCGATACCTGTTTGCCCTGAATGTCCCGGGCGGTCTTTCCCTCGACCTTTCCGATGCCCGCTGCACCGGCATGAGCGAAACCTTGTGGGGACTTCTCGAGAGGATCAAGGAACTTCATGAAATGCTCCGTTTCACGAGTTCTTTCCTGGACCGCCTGGAGGAGGTGGGAGTCGTATCAAAGGAAAAGGCCGTTGCATATGGCCTTGTTGGCCCTATTGCCCGGGCATCGGGCGTGTCACGTGATTTGCGTGAGGCACAGCCGTATGCCGGTTATGACGGTCACTTGAGGTTCCTTGTCCCCCGGGAGGAGGAGGGAGACGGGTATGCCCGGCTCAGGGTGCTTTTCAGCGAGGCTGAACAATCGGTCAATCTGATTCGGCAGGTATCATTCTCCCTGCCCCCGGGCCCCGTCAGAGAGCGATTAAACATGCGGGCCGGAGCCGCGCTCGGCTGGGCGGAGGCCCCGAGAGGGGCCACGTTCCACTGGGTGCGGCTTGATGAAAAGGGCCGGGTGGGATGCTACCGGGTCATGACACCCTCTTTTGTGAACTGGCACGGTTTTCATCTTGCAGCAGAGGATTTTGCGTTTCAGGATTTTCCCATCATCATGGCGACCTTCGGGCTTTCTAACGCCGAATGCGATCGGTAGGAGAGATCATATGACAAAATGGGTGTGGAAAGGCATACGGACAGGGGTAAAAACGACGGCCTATCCCCGCAGAGAAGAAACGGCTCCGGGGGTTTCACCGGGAAGACCGGCCGGCCGGCAGTTTGCTCATGAAGAAGATGCACGGGCCATGGCCAGCCTCTGCCCCACAGGTGCATTGAACCGTATAAAGGATGAAGTCCTGGTGAATCATGGCCATTGTATCACCTGCTTCAGGTGCAGAGAGCAGTATCCCCTCTCCATTGCTTGGGAAGAGGGCTTCGAATGGGCCGAATTCACCGAGAAAGGGTGTCGGCTGGAGAGGCCGTTTGCAGGCTCTATTCACATCAGGACCGTGGATGCGGGGGCCTGCGGGGCCTGCATGAGTGAAATCAAACAGATAACCGGCCCTTATTATAACATTCATCGGCTTGGTTTTTTCATGACCCCGACACCCAGGGCTGCGGACGTATTGCTGGTGTCAGGCCCCCTCACAGAGCACACGGTCGGCCCGCTCAGGAAGGCCTACGAGGCCATGGCATCGCCCAAAAGGGTCATTGCCGTCGGAACCTGTGCCCTGTCCGGCGGCCCTTTCGGGACCGGCTTCGCCTGCAGGGGAGGAATAGGGGAAACCGTTCCCGTAGACATCGAGGTACCGGGCTGTCCGCCGCCGCCCCTTGCTATTCTCCATGCCCTTCTCCTGGCTGCGGGAAAACGGACTCAGGCTGCGGGAAAGGGAGAACGATAACATGACACAAACAGGGAATCTCTTGCTGCTCTTTTTTTTACTGTGTGCTTTTGGCCTGTTTGTCGGGGCGATAACACCGGACAGGAAGAACCCTTTGTTTCTCTCCATCATCGCCGGCCTGGCCGCAATCGTCCTGTTTTGGCTTAGCGGGGCCCTCCTCATCTCCGGGAGGCCCTTTACGGCACATCTCTGGGATGTGGCACCATTCGGAAGGCTCACCATTGAGATCGACCGGTTGTCCTCCCTGTTCCTTTGCATAACAGGCCTGGTCTTTTTCCCTGTATCCATCTTTTCCGCCGGTTATCTCAAAAGATACCTTGGCATCTACAGTCTGAGGACCTTTTCCGTCTTTTATCACCTGCTTTTCGCCGCAATTGTGCTGACGCTTATCGCGGGAGATATCTTTTTCTTTTTTATCGGATGGGAGGCCATGTCCATCCTCTGTTATTTTCTGGTGAATTTTGAGCACGAACGGGAGAAAAATACCAGTGGAGGCCTGACCATGCTGTTAATGAGCGAAGCGGGGACCCTCGCGGCCCTGCTGGCCTTTCTGATCATTGCGGGGGCCACCGGAGGCATGACCTTTGCGGCCCTCCGCTCCGGTGCGGGCAGTCTGGGCACGGCTGCCTGCTGGGCCGTGTTTCTGCTTTCCTTTTTCGGATTCGGGGTGAAGGCCGGGCTGATGCCTGTGAACAGCTGGGTCCATCGGGCTTACCCCGCTGCGCCCACGAACATCTCGGCCCTCTTTGTAGTTGCCTCGAACCTTGGCCTATACGGCATGCTGAGAATAAATTGTGACATCCTCCCGATTACAAACGTAGGTCAAGGTCTTATTGTTCTGATCATCGGCACCCTGTCCGCACTGGCAGGCATCCTTTATGCCACGCCGGAAAATGATATGAAAAAAATGCTGGCACACAGTTCGGTTGAGAATATGGGCATCACAGCGGCCGGCCTCGGCGCAGGCTTCGTATTTTTCTCCACCGGCCATTCCATGCTCGCAGGCCTTGCTTTTATTGCAGCCCTCTACCACATGACAAACCACTCCGTTTATAAATCTCTCCTCTTTCTCGGCGCGGGAACCGTGGATTACCAGTTAGGCAGTCGGGATATGGACAAGATGGGCGGGCTGATCAAACGGATGCCATGGACGGCCTTTTTCTTCCTCGTGGGTGCTCTCTCCATCGCGGCCCTGCCCCCGTTCAATGGCTTTGTCAGTGAATGGCTTACCCTTCAGACCTTGCTCCAGTGTGCGGTACTCTCCTCGCGGGCAGTGAAAATTGTATTCGCCCTCTGCGGTGCGGGTCTGGCCCTGACCGCGGCCCTGGCCGTTACCTGCTTTGTAAAGGCCTTTGGTATGAATTTCCTGGGAAAGGCAAGAACCAGAGAGGCCGAGACGGTACATGAGGCGCGGCGGTCCATGACCATTCCCATGGGCATTCTGGCCATCGCATGTTTTCTCCTGGGCATCCTGCCCACCTATGTGATCCCCGTGATGGATCAGGTGGTGAGGCCCTATGTACACGAGAGCGCAACGGATCAGCTTGTGCCTCCGTTTTTCACGGTGGGAAAGGGAAATGCGGAGTTCCCGCAGGCCTTTGTCTCCGACTTTCACAAGCTGGGTGCCCAGGTCGGGCGCAGCATGCTTCCGGGTCGCGGCCTTGTGATCATGCACCGGGGCGGGAAGCGAAATCCGGTCATCTTTGCCATGTCCCCGTCTTATACCGTGGTGGCGCTGCTCTTGCTTTTCGGGGCGGCCTTCATAATCATACGTTTGCTGACCAGACACCGATCCATTTCCCGAAGACCTGCCTGGAGCGGAGGCGTCAGACGACTCCTTCCTGAAATGACCTACAGTGCCACCGGATTTTCCAATCCTGTTCGAGTCATTTTCAGCGGTATTTTCAGACCTATCCTGGTCCATGAAGGCCGGAAGACCATCCATTCTCATTTCCTGGATGCAATAAAAAGGGAGCAAAAAGAGCCGCACCTTCTGGACCGTCTGTTTGGAAGGCCCATCATTCTGGGTGGCCGATACCTGGCAAACCGATTGGGAGGTATGCACTCAGGCAAGGTAAATGCATATGCCGCATATGTGTTGGTGACCCTGCTGGTGGTCCTCCTTGTCCAGGCACTAGGATAGCAAAGCGGGCGCTCGGCGACAAATTTCGAGATGATCCGGAAAGAACTCGATGACGAATATTTTGCGAGTGTAGAAGATCATCTCTGTGCTTGGGGCTTGATCTCCGAAGACATTCAGATTATAAAGAATCAACCGGAATCGCGGTCAGGGAAAGCTGACCCTTTGAGATGAAATGCCCTGCGCCCCTTTCCGAATTCCGATGCCGTATTCTGGAGCACATCGATTTTTCTTTGTCCTGACCTGTCGGGACAAAGAAAAAAGTATTGAACTTTGCGTCCTTTGCGCCTTTGCGGTAAGATCTTTTTCCATTCCGTTAATGACAAGGAGAAACAGCGATGTTGAAAGTGGAGATTCCCGGTTTCGGGCCGGCCAGACTGGAATACCTGGTTTCGGATTTTACGGGGACCCTTTCCGTGGGAGGGAAACTCCTGCCCGGTGTGGAGGAGGGGCTGAACCGGATAGCGGGGTTCATGAAGGTGCAGATACTCACGGCCGACACTTTCGGGGTGGCCAGAGAGGCCTTAAAAGGCGTGAACTGTAGCATCCAAATCCTCACGGGGGATTCTCATGATGTCCAGAAAGAGGCCTATGTGAATGAATTGGGGCCTGAAAACGTCGTGGCCCTGGGCAATGGAAACAACGACCGCCGCATGCTCAAGGCCGCCGGGGTGGGCATTGCGGTGAGCGAAGGGGAGGGCTGCGCTGTGGACGCCATTACGTCAGCGGATATCCTCGTGAATGGCGCCATGGACGCGTTGAACCTCCTCCTGAACACCAAGCGTTTGAAGGCCACCTTGAGATTCTGAGAAAAGGATGCATGAAAGGCCGGTCCATGAGTCCACGCTACAGATTTGATCGATTGGAGTTGGCCGGGTCCCTCGGTGATCTGGGGACCCTCCTCCCCATCGCCATCGGAATGATCCTCATCAACGGTCTCCACCCATCAGGACTTTTCTTTGTAGTGGGCCTGTATTTTATTCTTTCAGGGTTCTATTTCGGCGTGACCGTCCCGGTCCAGCCCATGAAGGTCATCGGGGCCTATGCCATTGCAACGGCGATGACCGCCGGCCAGATCCAGGCCTCCGGCCTCCTCATCGGCCTGTTCCTCCTGATCCTCGGCCTGACAGGGGCCATCACGTTCATAGGAAAATACATCCCCAGGCCCGTGGTGAGAGGCGTACAGCTCTCCACGGGTACGCTTCTCATGGCCCAGGGCGTGCGGTTCATCATGGGCACCTCCCGGTTCCAGGCCCTCCGGCACGCGGCCGAGCCCTTTCTCACGTTCCAGTCCCTGGGCCCCCTCCCGGTCGGTATCCTGATCGGGGTGGCGGGGAGCGTCGTGACGCTTCTCCTCCTGGAAAACAGGCGGTTCCCCGCAGGCCTCCTCATCGTCCTGGCAGGTTTCGGCCTGGGAGCGGCTTTCGGGACCCACGAAGGATTCGGGGATCTGCGGATCGGCATCAACCTGCCCGCGATCCTCCCTTTCGGAATCCCGGGTGGCGCCGACTTCACCTTTGCCCTCCTGGCACTGGTACTCCCCCAGATCCCCATGACCCTGGGGAACGCGGTGGTGGCCTATGCGGATCTTTCAAAAGAATATTTCGGAGAGGAGTCCCGGAAGGTCACCTACCGGGCCTCGTGCATCAGCATGGGGTTGGCCAATCTCCTGAGCGCTCTTGTGGGAGGAATGCCCCTCTGCCACGGTGCCGGGGGACTTGCCGCCCATTACCGGTTCGGTGCCCGAACCGCCGGTTCCAACATGGTGATCGGGCTCCTCTTTCTGGCCCTGGCCGTCCTGTTCGGGACCCATTCCCTCGCCATCGTCTATCTCATCCCCATGTCCATCCTGGGGGTCCTCCTCCTCTTTGCCGGAAGCCAGTTGGCGCTCACCGTCATCGATATCAGGGAGCGGAAGGACCTCTTTGTGGTCCTGGTGATGCTGGGCATCACCCTCGCCTCCAATCTCGCGGCGGGGTTTATTGTGGGTATCGGCGTGGCCTATGCCCTGAAATCAGAGCGGTTGAATGTTTGATGTTCATACAGAAGAAGTTCCCCTTCTAAACCTGCAGCTCGAACGGAGGTTTTCTACATGGAATTCAAGGTCATGTTCACCACCTTCGGAATGATCTTCCTGGCTGAACTGGGCGACAAGACCCAACTGGCAACCCTGGCCTTTGCGGCGGAGAGCAAGTCACGACTGGCCGTCTTCCTGGGCTCCGCCGGGGCACTGATCCTCACGTCCCTGCTGGCTGTCGTCTTCGGATCCTTCATCAACCGCTTTGTGCCGGCCAGCTATATAAGGATCGGGGCAGGGGCGCTCTTTGTCATCCTGGGCGGTTGGATGCTCGTCTTTGCGGGGAAATAGAGGTGGTCATTTATCATGGGGAGCACAGCGACAATCTTATGGGCTATGTTTTTTGGTGCGATTGGTCTGGGGTTTTTCACCTATGGGAAAAGGCAACGAAAAATGGTCCCTCTATTTTGCGGGGTGGCGCTCTTCGTATTTCCCTATTTCATCTCAAACGTATACATTATGGTGCTCATTGGGTTTGGTATTGTTGTTTTGCCCTATTTTATACGGGTATGAATAAATCGGATGCCTTGGAGGCGCAAGATGCCGGATAGAGATAAGACCAAAGAACAACTCATCAGTGAACTGGGAGAACTGCGCCATCGGATAGTTGAAATGGAGACATTGGAAATCGAGGGCAAGCGGTCGGAAGAGGAAATCAAAAAACGACAAAAATACCTGGAAGCTGTGCTACATGCGGCCCTTGATGCAATTGTAACCCTTGATGCTTCCCACCACATTCTTGAGTGGAATCCGGGAGCCGAGCAGATTTTCGGGTACTCCCGGGATGAGGCGGTTGGGAGGAGCCTCGATGATCTGGTCAGTCGCCCTGATGTGGTGGATGAGGCAAAAGCCATTACCAAAAAAGTGCTGTCAGGACAGCATCTTGTTCCCTTAGAAACGGTCCGCTACCGAAAGGACGGCACACCTGTAAATGTTATTGTGGCAAGTTCTCCCATCCAGATTGAAGGGGAGTTACATGGAGCTGTCGGTGTTTACACTGACATCACGGATCGCAAACGGGCGGAAGAAGCCCTGCGAGTAAGTGAAGAGAAGTTCAGACTCACATTTGAAAGCGTCCCGGACGCCGTTACCATATCAAGGATAGAAGATGGCCGCTACCTTTCTGTGAATAATGGTTTTTGCCGCATTACGGGATATTCAAAAGAAGAGGCCACTGGGAAGACAGCGTTTGAGCTGGGCCTGTATGTCAACCCGGCTGATAGAGAAAGACTGCTGGCCAATCTTCAAGACAAAGGCATGGTTGACGGATTCGAAGTGCAATATCGGATGAAGGACGAACGTGTCCTTGATACCCTGCTGTCGGGAAAGATTTTCAGGTACGAGAAGAAAGACTGCCTGGTTGCAGTCGTGAAAGATGTCACTCAATTTAAAGGGACTCAGGAAGAGCTTCGGCGGTCTGAAAAACGTTACAGGGACCTCTTCAATTCCGTGTCAGACCTGATTTATACCCAGGACCTCGAAGGCCATTTTCTCTCTGCCAACAGGGCCATGACCGAAATATTCGGCTATGAACCTGAGGAGTTTATCGGTCACAAGACGACGGATTTCATGAAGCCCGAACTCAGGCCACTCTTTTATACCGAGTACATAGAGAAAATTAAGAAACAAGGTCACAACGAGGGCGTGACGAGTTATTTTGCAAGAGACGGCCGCAAAACCTACCTCGAGTATCGCAGCAGGCTGATAAAGCCGGGAACAGGTGAACCCTATATCACCGGCATCGGACGTGATGTGACCGAACGGATTCTGGCCGAAAAGGAAATCAAGAAACTGAATAAGCAGATGCTCCAGGCCCAGAAGATGGAGGCCGTGGGGACGCTTGCAGGAGGTATTGCACACGATTTCAACAACCTGCTTCAGGGGATTCTTGGTTTTACGCAGATGCTTCTCATGGAAAAGGACGGAAACGATCCTGATACCGCAAAGCTTGAGCAGATAGAAAAGGCCGCTCATAGGGCAAGCGAGCTTACCCAGCAGCTTCTCGCATTCAGCCGCAAGGTGGAAAGTAATCTAAGGCCAGTGGACCTCAACCAGGAACTGGAGCAGGTCCGGAACCTCCTCGAAAGAACCATCCCTAAGATGATCGCAATAGAACTCCACCTGGAAGACCATTTGAATGTCATCCGTGCCGATCCCGCACAGTTGGAACAGGTCATCATGAACTTTGGCGTCAATGCAAGAGACGCCATGCCGGATAGTGGAAAACTGGTTTTCGAGACGGAGAATGTAACCCTGGATGAGGAATACTGCAAGGCACACCTGGGGGCAAGGCCGGGCAGGTATGTTCTCCTCAGTATCTCGGACACAGGCCAGGGCATGGACAGGGAGACCCTGGAGCATATATTCGAACCCTTTTTCACCACCAAGGGCGTAGGAAGCGGGACCGGTCTGGGCCTGGCCATGGTCTACGGCATCATTAAGAGCCACGGTGGTTACATCATGTGTTACAGTGAGCCTGGAGAAGGGACCACCTTTAAAATATACTTGCCGGTCATGGAAGGAGATCCGGTACGGAATGAAACCGAGACGAACCGTAATGCAGCAGTGCCTGAAGGAGGCAGCGAGACCATCTTACTGGTCGATGATGAGGAAATCCTGCGGGATATCGGGAAAGACATCCTGGAGAAATTCGGTTATACCGTTCTTCTTGCGGCTGACGGTGAGAGCGCCCTTGAACTGTACCGTGAGAACCCGGAGGATATTTCCCTGGTCATCCTGGATATTGTGATGCCGGGCATGGGAGGGAAGAAGTGTCTTGAAGAAATCCTGAAAATGAATCCTCAGGCAAAGGTGGTGATGGCCAGCGGGTATTCCATAAACGGGCGAGTAAAGGAAGTTCTTGACGGTGGGGCAAGGGCCTTTATCAAGAAGCCGTACGAGCTTAAGCAGATGCTTGCGGAAGTGAGAAAGGTACTGGACGGGTAGAGTCAAGAAATCGTTAAGGAGGGTATATATGGGAGATGGCATCAAATCAATAAAGGCAGCCGTTGTGCAGGCTGCGCCTGTTCTTTTCGACAAAGCCCTGTCAGTGGAAAAGGCCTGTCACCTGATCCGGGAGGCAGGGAGCAAGGGCAGCAGAGTGGTCCTCCTTCCCGAGGCCTTTATCCCGGCGTATCCCAGGGGATTGAGCTTCGGCATGGTGGTAGGCAGCCGGAGTGAGGCGGGCCGTTCCCTGTGGAAACGGTACTGGGAGAACGCCGTTGAAATTCCCGGTCCAGAGGTGGAGACCCTCGGCGAGGCGGCGAAAGAAGCCGGTGTCTACCTGGCCATCGGTGTCATAGAGCGGGACGGGGAGTACAGCCGCGGA
Organism: Desulfatiglandaceae bacterium; assembly: GCA_049282265.1. Taxonomy (GTDB): domain Bacteria; phylum Desulfobacterota; class DSM-4660; order Desulfatiglandales; family Desulfatiglandaceae; genus CAYUCJ01. Next base: position 34,744 of record JBAPTR010000092.1, read on the forward strand.
ACCCTGTACTGTTCATTGCTCTACTTTGACCCTGAAGGCAGATTGATGGGTAAACACAGAAAGCTGAAACCCACCGGAGCCGAGCGCTTGATCTGGGGAGAGGGGGACGGGAGCACCATGCCCGTCTTTTCAACGGACCTCGGGAAGATCGGCGGCCTCATCTGCTGGGAGAACTACATGCCCCTTGCCCGCATGGCCATGTACGGCAAAGGCGTTGAGATTTACCTGGCGCCCACAGCAGACTCCCGTAAGACGTGGCAGTCCACGATGCAGCATATCGCCTGCGAGGGGCGGTGTTTTGTGCTGGGCTGCAACCAGTTTGTCACAAAGGACATGTACCCGGCCGATCTGGAGACCCTGGAAGAGCTGGATAACCAGCCTGAAGCCATGTGCCGGGGCGGAAGCGTTATTGTATCGCCGTTCGGGGAAGTCCTGGCAGGGCCGCTCTATGATAAAGAGGGAATCCTGTACGCGGACCTGGACTTTTCTGAAATCGCAAAAGCGAAACTGGACTTTGATGTGGTGGGCCACTATGCAAGACCGGATATCTTCCGTCTTTCCGTGAACAGTGAACCCCTCCCACCCGTGACCTATGAGCGGAACCGAACCTGACAATCTTTTTCAGGCTTGATTTTCACCGCAAAGACGCAAAGATCGCAGAGGACGAAAAAACCAAAATTACCCCACTCTTTTCCCCCCTTCACGTATCATCCTATTTTACGGTTCCCTGATAGGTTCCCGCTTTCTTCAGAGCATCCGCCATTTCTTCAATAGTAATTATCGAGGCGTCATAATAGACGGTGTTGATCTCCTTGAAGTTATGAAATCCCTTGTCAATCCGCTTTACCCCTTCCAACCCCTCCAGGGCGGCTTCACCCACATCGTATCACTGAACGTAGAAAACCGCGGTGGATAATTGCGGATTCTCAGCATGAGATGACCTGTAACCATCAACCAGGGGCAACATTATCAGGACAAGTACCGGCAAGAATAGCACACTGAATCTTTCTATGATCTTCACTGTATTGTCCTTCTTAAAATGACCTCAAAGCAGTGACGACACCAAATTATGATTTATGTGCAGTGACTCTGGATACATATTTCACCCAATCACCACCATAATAGTCTTCCGCCACAACCCGTAAGGGAAATCCGTGTTTTTTCGGCAATACACTGCCATTCACACTGTAGGCCAAAAACACCTTGCATGAGAGGATATCCTCTATTGGAAATCGCTCGGTTTTTTCGTAGGTTCCATCCGGGCCGCTGAAAGATACATGCGTTACACCCGTGATCATCCGGGCCTTTTCCAGCAACTTGGCAACGGAAACACCTTTCCAGCGAGCATGGTAGGCAAAAAAACCCGGACAGATCAAAAGAACCTTTTTTTCAATCGGCGGCATTTTAACAAGTTCACCATAGGTGAGTCTCAGGGGGTGCTGAACATGGCCGCCTATTTCAAGCTTCCAATCATTTAGATTAACCTGGTAATCATCCAATCCCATGGTCCCGAAAGCTTCCACAGGAGTCACATCCAGATTCCGTGTGTCCAAATCGGCGGGGTTTTTATCGACCAGGGTGCCCATCCGAGTTCCTTTCGGCAGGATCATTTTCTTTACCCTTGCAAAAACAACTCCCACCCCTCTGGCGATGGGACTCAATGCGAGCCCCAGGCCACCTAAGAATCCCAATATCATTTTAATAAATCGGCGTCGATTATGCATTATTGACCTCTTTCTGCATCAGTTTTTTGTCCCCTTGCTTTGAAAAGATTTCAACGACAGCTTGACAATTCATCGAATGTCATCCGGCCTCATTTCTCATTCATTCCAGCTGCCCGGTCTCCGGAAAACAGCTTCAAATACTCGCCGTAGCCTTCCTTTTCCAGATCCTCTTTGGGAATGAACCGGAGGGCCGCAGAATTCATGCAGTACCTGAGCCCGGTGGGGGGCGGACCGTCGTTGAAGACATGCCCGAGGTGCGAATCTCCATGCTTGCTCCTGACCTCGGTGCGGGACGTGAATAGACTCCGGTCTTCCTTTTCCACGATGTTAGCCGGTACAAGGGGTCTGGTGAAACTGGGCCAGCCGGTTCCCGACTTAAACTTGTCACGGGAACTGAAAAGAGGCTCGCCTGAAACAACGTCCACGTAGATGCCCTCCCTTTTATTGTTCCAGTATTTATTTTTGAAAGGCGGCTCGGTTCCCTCTTTCTGCGTCACTTTATACTGTAGCGGCGTCAGCTTTTTCCGCAGCACGTCGTCGGCGGGTTTCATATATTTCGACCCGGCGGTATCCTCAGTCATCTTTTCCTTTTCATCGCCCCAGACCTTCTTCAGGAACTGATCACGACCGGAATGCCAGCGATAGAATTTGTACCGGACGGGATTCTTTTTGTAATAGTCCTGATGGTAATCCTCCGCCTTGTAGAATTTGGTAAATGGGACGATCTCTGTTACAATTGGCTTATGGAAACGGCCGGATTTCTCGAGCGCCGCCTTCGACGCTTCCGCCAACCGCTTTTGCTCTTCATTGTGATAGAAGATAACGCTCCGGTATTGCGACCCCCTGTCCACGAACTGCCCACCCGCGTCGGTCGGATCCACGTGACGCCAGAAATAATCCAGCAGCTCTTTGTAGGAGACCTTGTTGGGATCATAAATCACCTGCACCGCTTCCACATGTCCCGTCCCTCCGGCCGAGACCTCCTCATAGGTGGGGTTCATCTTGTGCCCGCCGGTATAGCCGGATATGGCCTCAACCACACCGGGGACCTTTTCAAAGTCCGACTCCGTACACCAGAAACAACCACCTGCAAACGTGGCAATGGCATGGCCGCCCATCTTCTCTTCCATGGCCGACTCGCTTTGCTGGCTTGCCATCGTGTTTCGATTCCGGAAGTGGAGGCCGACTGCAAGGGCCCCAGCCAGAATCAATATCGTAATCAGTACGCTCGATCTCATATCAATCACCTCCCTTTTAAAGTTGAAAGGTTCTTCGTCCTTGAACCGGTCGGAAAACCGGTTGCCGGCGACTTCCCTTTTTTCTTCGCTTTGATTTCAAGATAAACACACCGCATGGAAAATGAATCACGAAAGTATAACATTTTGGTCACAATTGGGATTTCGGGAGAAAAGTGCGGTCGATTCTTGCTTTTTGGCGGATATTCTGCAATTATTTCCTAAATTTTTCACTAAACTCGGAGACCGGCCATGCCGCGCAAGATCCTGATCATCGAAGACAATCAAGACCTGGCCCACCTCCTGGAGATCCATTTGGGGGACCTTTCCCATGAGGTGGATCTCGCATTCGACGGCCATGAAGGCCTGGCCAAAGCGGAATCCGGTTCCTATGACCTGGTAATCCTCGACCTGATGCTGCCGGGCTTGGACGGCCTGGAGATCTGCCGCCGAATTCGGAACCGACCGGCCTACACCCCCATCCTGATGCTCACATCCAAATCTTCGGAAACGGACCGGGTGGTGGGCCTGGAAATGGGCGCGGACGACTACGTGACCAAACCCTTCAGCGTCAGGGAACTCATGGCAAGGGTAAAGGCCATCTTCCGCCGCACAGAGGCGCTGGAATCCGGGCCGCCGGGCCGGGAGCCGTCTCCGTTGAACGTAAAGGAGCTTTCCATCGATCCGGAAAGGCGGCGGGTCACCCTGGAGGGCAAGGATATCGATCTGACGGCAAAGGAGTTCGACCTGCTTTACCACTTCGCACTGCATCCCGGGATCGTCTTCACGCGGTCCCAACTGCTTGACCAGGTCTGGGGATACGGCCACGATGGGTACGAGCACACGGTCAATTCCCATATCAATCGCCTGCGGGCCAAGATTGAAGAAGACCCGGCACATCCCCGCTACATCCTGACCGTCTGGGGTGTTGGCTACAAGTTTGTCGATCCCGGGGAAGAGAAGAGAGCGTAATGTTCAGATCCCTCTATTCAAGACTTGCCGCCGTGTTGACGGTGTTGTTTTTCCTCGTGGGGCTCTCGGTCGTCGCGGTACTGGTTTTTTCCATGGGAATGTATCAGCAGGAGGTGAACCAGAAGCTGAACAGCCGGTTGGCGCAGCAGATTGTGGCCGAAGAGATCCCGGTGGAGAAAAACCGTGTGAACGAGGGGGCCCTCAAGGCGGTATTTCACAAGCTTATGGTCATCAATCCGAGCATTGAGATCTACCTCCTCGACCCTGAAGGAAACATCCTGGCCTATTCGGCGCCCCGGGAGAAGATCAAACAGAAGACCGTCGATCTGGGCCCCATCATCAAATGGATCAATGGGGACATGTCCACACCCCTGAAAGGCGACGATCCCCGCCACCCGGGCGAGAGAAAGGCCTTTTCCGCAGCCCGGATTCCTGCCAAAGGCGCCCTGGAAGGCTATCTTTACGTTATTCTCGAGGGGGAGCTTTACGAAGGCGTGGCGCAGAAACTGATGGGAAGCTACATCCTCCGGTTGAGCGCCGGATTGGCCGGCGCAAGCCTTTTGTTTGCATTCATCGCAGGGTTGATTCTCTTTTTTGTGTTGACCGGCAAGCTCAGGCGGCTGGCGGGCGTCATGGACGCCTTCAGAAAAGGGGACGACTTCAGAAAGATCGGCCTGCGCGTGAAAAAGGGTGTGCACCATCTCAACGAGATAGACCGGCTCGGGGCGGCCTTCATGGAAATGGCCGAACGGATCGAAGATCAGATCGGGCAGCTGCAAAACTCGGACGCCTTGCGCCGGGAACTGATCGCCAATGTCTCCCACGACCTGCGAACGCCCCTGGCGAACCTCCAGGGCTACATCGAAACCCTTCTCATGAAGGAAGAGGGATTAACCGGGGAGGAGAGACGCCAATATCTTGAAACAGCCGCCAGGCATTGTGAAAGGCTGACCAGACTGGTGAATGAGCTTCTGGAGCTGGCAAGGCTCGAGTCATTTGATGAGACCCGAATAGAGCGGGAGCCTTTCAACCTGGGCGAGCTTGTCCAGGATGTGACGCGCAAATTTCAACTGGCGGCCGGAGAAAAAGGGATCCAGATCACCACCAACATCCAGGAGCAGCTCCCATTTGTGAATGGAGACATCGGTCTGATCGAGCGGGCCCTCGAAAATCTCCTGGAAAACGCCGTGCACTACACCCCGGAGGGCGGCTCCGTCAGCCTCCTGATGAAACCGGAGGACCAGAACATCACCGTTGAAGTGCGCGACACGGGCCCCGGCATTCCTGAAGAAGAGATCCCCCAGGTCTTTAATCGCTTCTATCAGACGGAAAAGAGCAGGAAGGAGGCGGGAGGTCATTCCGGCCTGGGACTTGCCATAACCAAGAGAATCATTGAACTCCACAACCGATCCATCCAGGTGAGCGGCGCACCTGGAAAAGGGACGAGCTTTACCTTTCAGCTGCCCAAATACCACCCGTCGGTTTGACCGAGCCTGCGACCCATCGCCCTCAGGCTGCATCAAAAAGGCAATATCTCACACAGAGCTCACAGAGATCACAGGGGTTTAAGAACAAAAAAGGAAAATGCGTTTCTCTGATTTCTCTGCGTCTCTAGTGAACGAAGTAAACCCCGATTGGCGGGATCTCCGCTTCGCTCCGACGCGCGTGAGGAGAAAATATAAATGTACGGTCTAACCGGAAAGACCCATTTTTTCTTGCAATTTATTAATAAAGTGATAAAGAACATATCAGTTTTCACCAGAATGCTCTGCAGTTCACTGCGGGGATGACCAGCCTGCTCCGGGAACTTCGGCGCACCTCCGATCAGATACCCCGCAGTCTGCTGCAAAGAGGTTCATTTGCTTTATTGGCCAAGACTATTCTTCTGACAAAATCCTGAGAGTGCTCACTGCCAAATACTTCCTGGGCGCCGTCAGGCTTCCAATTTCTATCTCTAACCGTTGTGGACTTGCAGTGCCGAACCAAAGGCGTTTTTTGTTTCCGGCTGGATCTCAAGCTCATTATCCGGTTTTCCGCGGAGAGAGGGAGTCAATAACCAAAAAATGGGAATACTCACTTAAGGTTTGAGTTATTGAATTTTAAAAGAGCGTCCCACTCTCCACACGGAAGCCTTGATCTTCCTCAAAAACTCTCCGACTCCTATTCCCATTTGATTTTTTACAAAAAATGATATAGATAGTCGCAGCGTCGATACAATCCAAAAGTCAAACAAAGATAATGGATTGGGAATTAATAAAACCTATTGAAGGAAATTATCAATGATTCAAGAAGAGAAAATCCGAAACGAACAATTTACCTCAACGCCGGCATATGGTCCAAAACTGGAAGCGGGCGAAACCGCGATCCCAACCTTTTGCGGCATGTGCGGGCCATGGAACGGTTGCGGTATTTGGGCGATTGTCAAGAACGGCCGTTTTATCCGGGTGGAGGGCATGAAAGAATCGCCTCTTAATAAGGGGCGCAATTGCGCCAAAGCCCATGCCGCCCCCCAATGGGTGTATTCCCCGCAACGCCTCGCTCATCCTCTTCTGCGAACCGGTGCAAAGGGAAAGGGGAAATTTGCGAAAATCTCCTGGAAAGAAGCCATTGAGCGTATCGCCGACAAATTGAAAGCCCAAAAGGACCAATACGGCCCCGAATCTCTCGGGATATTGTCTCCGGCCCGCAGGGGATACAGCGAGTATTGTTACCGCTTCCTGATGGCGCACGGCAGCCCGAATTACGGTCACAGCGGCATTTGTGCCATGCAGAACTCATTCTCCTATGCCTATACCCTTGGCGCGGTCCGGCCGATGCCGGATTACAAGCACTGCGATTTGGTGCTTATCTGGGGCAAACAGGTGATCTACTCAGGTTCCAGCAAGGGAAGTACGATAGCCCTGGTGGAAGCCAAAGAACGGGGCGCAAAAATCGTTGCCATCAAGCCGTCCCTGGAACCGGATGCAGCCTTTGCCGATATCTGGATGCCCATTCGGCCCGGCACGGACGCCGCCCTGGCCCTGGCCTTTTTGAATATCGTGATCAATGAAAACCTGTGTGACATGGAATTCGTCCGCAGCCATTGCTATGGGTTCGATGAACTCAAGAACCACGTTCAGGCCTTCACCCCTGAATGGGCCGCGAACATCACCGGTCTCGATCCTGCTCAGATAATTGATGTTGCACGGCTTTATGCAACTACCCCGGCAGCGGCCATCGATACGGGCAATGGCCTCGAGCATGCACCTTCGGCCAGCGACGCCGTCCGGGCCATTGCCAGCCTGATGGCCATCACCGGACACTTTGACAAACCCGGCTGCAATATTGTCCCTATGGGCAGCACCATGCCCCAGCCTAAAAGCGTCCATTTGAGAGAACGCTACACCCAGGAGTGGATTGACAAACTCGTCAGTCCAGAATTCCCAAAACCATTTCAGCCTTACCTAGAGGGGACATCCTCGGTCTACTACCGCATATTAGAGAGCGTCCTGACCGGAAAACCCTATCCCATAAGAGCCGTGATCGCCCCCGGAACCCAACCCACCGTAAGCACTCGGGGTTCCCGCAGGGTGGTCCAGGCCCTTGAAAAACTGGATTTTTTCGTTGTGGTGGACGTGATGCAAACCGCCGAGATGGATTATGCGGATATCGTTGTGCCCGTTGCCACGCCCTATGAGGTCGATCACGCCTTCGAGACCACCCCCAATTGGATCATGGCCCGTAACAAGGTGATCGAACCCTTGGGAGACTATAAGTCCATCTATGAGTTTCTGATCGACCTGGGGGTCAAGATGGGGTACGGGAAGGACTTCTGGAACGGCAGCATGGAAGCCTGCCAGAATGAGCAGTTGGCGCCTTTGGGTATGACCATCGACCAGTTGCAGGCCCATCCCACCGGTATCGTTTATCCCATGAAGCCCATGGCCTATGAGAAATACGGGCAGATTTTCGCCACGCCGAGCCCGCGGCTTTCCAAGGCGCCTTTTCTGCCCCAGGGCAAGGTTGCCCTCTACAACACCACTTTTGAAGAAAACGGTTACAACCCCTTGCCCCAATGGCACGAACCGCCGGAAAGCATCACCGGCACCCCAGAGTTGGCGGATAAGTATCCGCTGGTTTTTTCTGACTATCATACCTCCGCGGTTTACAATGCCGCCTGGCTTCGCAATGTGCCCTATTTGCGGGAATTGATGCCGCATCCCACCTTGCACATTCATCCGGCCACTGCAACGCAGCGGGGCATCAAGGACGGCGACTGGGTGGAGGTGGAATCACCCTATGGGAAGATCAAGCTGAAAGCGCAGTTTTTCCCCGGCATCAGGCCGGACACCGTCATGGCACTGCACGGCTGGTGGCAGGGGTGTGACGAACTCGGCCTGCCAGGTTATCCAATCCTGGATGGCGGCGCCAACACCAACCTGATGTATTGCGTGGCCGAAAAGGCCTTCGACCCTCTGGTGACGGCCATGTCCAGTCAAACCCTGGTTCAGGTGCGAAAGGCCTGAGATTCACTTTAAAAAAACAATGGATACAAGGAAATCCGGTATGTTGAAACAATATGGAATCTATTTCGAAGCAGAGCGATGCGTGCAGTGCTACGCTTGTGAAGTTGCCTGCAAGAGTCTAAATGGCATTGAGCCGGGGGTGAAGTGGCGGATGGTTTTTGATGTCTGGAAAGGGCAATTTCCCCACGTGTTGAACAGAAGCATATCCCATGCCTGTATGCACTGCGCTGTACCGGCCTGCGAAGCCGCCTGTCCCACCGGCGCCATACTCAAACGGCTGGCCGACGGCATTGTGGTGGTTGACCGAAATAAGTGCATCGGTTGTCACTCGTGCCAGTTGGCATGCCCTTTCGGCATCCCCCAGTTCGGCCATGACGGCAGGATGCAGAAATGCCATCTGTGCGTAAGCCGCGTGGAGAAAGGAAAGGAGCCGGCGTGTGTAGCCACCTGCCCGGCCGAGGCCCTGCACTTCGGGACTGCCGAAGCATTGAATGAACTTGCTGCCAAAAAAGCGGCCCGAAAACTGGCCGAGGCTTCCCTGCACCCGGGGGCAACCGAATAGAAGGGGCTGTTAAACAGCGATTGCTTGCAGATATTCAGGTACCGCTTTGGTTTCGGCCATGGACAGGGGGCGGCCCAGGGTGATGGCGTGTTTGATAATGGGCGCATCTTCCATACAATTGATCAGGTTGGCACCCACCAGGATATCACCGTCGTATACCAGCAGCTTGAACTTGCCGTCCCTTTTGAACGGGTTGCCCAAGGTTTCCATGTGAACGTTCTTGCTATCGGTATGGACATTGCCGATCTGAGCAAAGATCCAATCAAAAAAAGGACTGACGTGCTGGGGGATGATCCCATCAAAACGCGCGTATCGGCCGGCCATGTTCAAGCCTGCCGTCCGTCCCTGGTAACACGCCCTGACCCAGGTGCCCTGCCATTCATGTTTACCACTCATGGGGTTGATCCCCTGGGCACAGTCGCCGGCAGCATACAATCCCGGAACACTGGATCGGCAGCAGGCATCGATGAGAATACCTGAATCGATATCCACTTGTTGATGATCAATGAATTGGAGGCTGGGCCGGATACCTGTACAGACGCCGATGAAATCGGCATCCTCGACAATAGTGTGGGGAAAGAAGCAACACACCCCCTCGGCGCTTTCCGAAAGGCCCTGCAGGGAGCATCCCAACATGAATTCAACCGCGTGTTGCTCGAAGTAACGCTGTAAAAAACCGGCCGTCAAGCTATGGGAGCCATGGGGCATCACCTGGCCGGCCACATCGACCACGATGATGTGGGCCTTTTGCTTGGTCATGATCTCCGCGATTTTGATGCCTACCAGGGACGCCCCCAAAATGACCGCTTTTTTTGCGGTGGCCATTACGCTTTCCAGATTTCGAGTGCTCTCGGAAGTCCGCAAAGGATAGGCAAAGGGCGATTCGCTCAAACCCGGCACGGGGGGCAGGGCGGCGTTGGCGCCGGTAGCCACCAGACACCGATCGTAGTCCATCTGTTGACCATCCTCTGTACACACGGTGCGGGCCAAAGCATCCAATGCAACAACCGGGCTGCCGAAATGACATGCTACCTCATGGCGGCGGTAGAAATCCGCACCAAAGGGATAGCACCGCTCCCAGTCCATCATCCCCTTCAGATAATAGGGCGCGAGCATGGGGTTGAATGCCGGTTCGCGGGTGTCAGACAGCATGTGGATCTCTCCCCCAAAGCCAGCCTCACGGATAGCCTTAACCGCATGGCAGGCCGCGCCGCCGTTGCCGAGAACCACTATTCGCTTGTTTGTCATACCTCTTACCTCACCTGTCGCCTGAAAAGGGCGGCTCTTAAGAATGATGGCACCGTAAAGAGCTGGTACCAAGCTATTATGCTGAAAGGGCATCCGTCAAAGATAGAAATTTACGGATTCACGTATTTGAATATGTCAGACCAATGATGGCGTGTCAATTTCTTCGGCAATACAGCATAAATGAGAAACAGGGACGCCCATGCAAAATTGCGTTTTTTTGCTTTTCAAGTGTGGTATGGGAAAAACTCATGCCGAGACAGTCAAGAATAGACGCTCCGGGAGCGTTGTACCACATCATTTGTCGTGGGATCGAACGGCGGCGGATATTTGAAGACGATGAAGACAGGGACAATTTCGTCAAACGGCTCGGTGGCATCGTCATCCTCTGCGGATGAGGTCGGACGAATATAACTTTTTGAAAGTCCAAGATAATAAGGCGAAAACGGCGCTATTTTTGGTCTTGGACTGCCATTTTTGCCATGAAAAATGGGCATTTAAAAAAGAGGCAAGATAATGCCAAGAGCGAATCGGCGCTACATACCAGGAGTTGTTTGGCACATTACCCATCGTTGCCATGGATAGCGGAACGCTCTTTAACAATCTAATTGACAAGAAAATTGTTCAGGGCTCGTATAGTTCCCGCAAAAAAATCGGAGATGAGTTTGACCGGTATTGAATTTTCTGTTGAAAGATAAATTATATAATTTTAAAAGAGCGCGCTCTCGCAGACGCAAAAACCTGAAGAACCCCTTTTTCCTTGCAATTTATCAGTGAAGTGATAAAGAATATTTTTGCCTTCACCAGAATGCTCTGCAGTCCACTGCAGGGATGACCAGCCTGCGCCGGAGACTCCGGTGCACCACCGATCAGATACCCCGCAACCCGCTGCAAAGCGTTCCACTGACTTCCCTGGCCAAGGCTATTCTTCCGACAAAACCCTGGTGGTGTCCATACGCGAATACTCACGGGCTGCCGCTAGGCTTCCAATATCTGCCTGCACCTGTTGTGGACTTGTTTCTTTGCGGAGTGCCGAATCAAGATCGGCTTTTATTTACGGCGGGATTTCATCCAGAGATCCGGCTTTCCGTGGAGAGAGGGAGTCAATAGCCAAGAATGGCAAATATCCACTTATAGGTTGAGTTATTAAATTTTAAAAGAGCGTCCTGCTCTCCACGAGAGTAGATTTGACCCCTTTACCTGCGCCAATCATAAAGCAGGTCCCATTTTTTCTTGCAATTTATCAATAAAGTGATAAGCGATATGATTATTTGATTGGCCAAGGCTATATTTAGGATAAAATTCAAATAATATCGTAATCGCTTTCTGTAATCGTTGTGGGATTCCCTTGGGCTTGTTTCTTTGCGCAGTGCCGAATCAAGGGCAGTTTCAATTTCCAGACGGCGAGTTTTGGAGCCGGAAAACTGCCAGATTTCCACAACAGTGCATGCCGAGCGCCTATTGATAGCCGCACATATACGGAAACCATACAGTCACTTGTTATAGCGCTTGACGACGCACACCGAGACAGGAGCGAAAGTGTCCGATAAAGAAGCTACAGCCCGAATCAAGATCAACAATCTGCTCGAAACGGCAGGCTGGCGTTTCTTTCCGGAAGGGGGCGCGCTCGCCAACATCCGCCTTGAGTCCAGCGTGACGATCAAGTCATCCGATCTGGAAGCACTTGGCGAGAACTTCGAGAAGACAAGCAAGGGATTCATCGACTTCCTGCTGCTTGACAACAAAGGCTTCCCTCTCATCGTCATGGAGGCCAAATCAGAGGACAAAAACCCGCTCGTCGGCAAGGAGCAGGCCCGCAAATACGCCAAGTCCCAGAACTGCCGGTTCGTCATTCTCTCAAACGGCAACCTGCACTACTTTTGGGATCTGGAGCGCGGCAATCCTTACATTATTACGTCTTTCCCAACGCCGGATTCGGTGATTGTCTACCAGCAGGTCACGCCCAACCCGAAACGTCTCATCGAGGACCAGGTCGGCGACGACTACATCGTGCTGACTCAACGCCCGAACTATCAATCCGAAGCGGCGTGGCGCAGCGAAGCCGAGCGTCCCCGCTACATCCAGGCCAATAAACTGCGTTTCTTGCGGCCCTATCAGTTGAAGGCCATTCACGCCCTGCAAAGGGCAGTCGAAGAAGGCAAAGACCGATTCCTTTTTGAGATGGCCACCGGCACCGGCAAGACACTCACTGCCGCCGCCGTCATCAAGCTCTTTCTCCGGTCCGGCAATGCCCGGCGCGTGTTGTTTCTGGTGGACCGCCTTGAACTGGAGGATCAGGCCAAGAAGGCCTTCGCGGCTCTGCTGTCCGCCGACTTTCAGACGGTGATCTACAAGGAAAATCGTGACGACTGGCGGCGAGCGGAAATCGTGGTCACCACAGTGCAATCGTTACTCTTCAACAACAAATACCAGCGACTCTTCTCGCCGACCGATTTCGATCTCGTGATCTCCGACGAAGCGCACCGCTCCATCGGCGGAAACGCCCGCGCCGTTTTCGACTACTTCATCGGCTACAAGCTCGGCCTCACCGCCACGCCCCGAGACTATCTCAAACGGTTCGATAAGGCCAACCCCACCATCCGTGATCCGCGCGAAGCCGAGCGGCGGCTGCTGCTCGACACGTACCGCACCTTCGGTTGCGAGAACAGTCAGCCCACCTACCGCTACTCGTTACTCGAGGGCGTGAAGGAAGGCTACTTGATCAACCCCACAGTGGTGGATGCCCGCACCGAGATCACCACTGAACTGCTTTCCGAAGAGGGCTTTGTCGTCTCGTTCACCGACGTTGCCGGCGAAGACCAACAGGAGGCCTTCAAACAGCGCGAATTCGAAAAGCGCTTCTTCGCCAAGGCCACCAACCAACTCTTTTGCAAGACCTTCCTGGAAAATGCCCTTCGCGATCCGGTCAGCGGCGAGATCGGCAAGTCCATCATCTTCGCGGTCAGCCAGAACCACGCCGCCAAGCTGGCGCAGATTTTCAATCAGATGGCCGACCGCATGTTCCCCGGTAAGTACCAATCCGACTTCGCCGTACAGGTCACTTCCCAAATTTCCGACGCCCAGTTGTTCACCATCAACTTCAGCAACAACAATCTGCTCGGTTCGGCAAACTTCCTGTCCGCGTACAAGACCAGCAAGGCGCGTGTCTGCGTGACGGTTGGTATGATGACCACCGGCTACGATTGCACCGACATCCTGAATCTCGGTCTGTTTCGACCGATTTTCTCGCCGACCGACTTCATCCAGATCAAGGGACGCGGCACCCGCAAGCACAACTTCCTCGAACAGCTTTTCGATGACAGCCTCAAGGATGGCGTCTTGCAGCCGCAGAAGTCCTCCTTCAAGCTCTTCGATTTCTTCGCCAACTGCGAGTATTTTGAGGAGGAGTTCAACTACGACGAGGTGTTGAAGCTTCCCCGGCCCCAGGGAAAGGGTCCCGATGACGGCGGAGGCACAGGCCCAGTGGTGGTCGGCGGCGCCTACGAGCACCTGGGCACGGACATCCTTTCCATGATCAAGGAAGAGGCCATCGGCTACGAGGGCATGAAGATCGACCGGATGTTTTTCGAGAAATTCGAGGACACGGTGCGCGAAAACGACTTCATTGCAAAGAGTGTGGAGACCGGGCAATGGAATCGGGTCATCGACTATGTGAATCGCGATGTCTTCGACAAGCCCGAAGAATACTACACTCTTGACAAACTGCGCAAAGCCGCCGCCGTGGACCGCCGCCTGACCCTCCGGGAGATCCTGGAAAAGATTTTCGGTCTCATCCCGCGCTTCAAGTCTAAGGACGAACTACTGGAAGAGGAATTTGCTAAGTTCGTCTCCGACACCAAGCCCGAAGAGGCCGAGGTCATCCCGGCCATCAAGACCTTTTTCAAGGCCTACGTCACC
>JBAPTR010000093.1:0-5554 GCA_049282265.1 Desulfatiglandaceae bacterium
TAAGTTTTGACGTCACACAAGACAACAGCCCCTTTGTAGACGGCGATGTCATCTGCGCGGCAGATCTGGACAATAACGGTGACATAGATCAGACGGAAATCGACTACTGCCTCGATACGGATATCGCAAACAAGAAGATTTGCCCGTATGAGATGACCGATTGCCAGTTTGAAACAAAGCCGCCCATTTGTCCTTCCGGCAGTTCGTTCAATCCCGCCGATAATCAATGCGAAACGGTGTGGTCCTGCCCCCCCGGCGGTTACACCTTATCGGGAGATGTTTGCATTAGCTATTCCCAAATTACCTGCCTCAGCAGTGGTTCCTATTCGGCCTCTCTACAGCGCTGTATCGCCGGCCTGGAATGCCCACCGGGATATTGGTTTTCATCCAGCGACTGTGCCTGTGTTTCAAGTAGCTTCTGGTGTTCGGCCGGGACTTACAATTCAACGAAAAAATTATGTGAGGCCACCCCGGGTGCTGGAAACGTATGCCCTTCAGGTTTTGCCTATAACGAAACGGACGATGTATGTGAAGGCAGTCCGTCATGTACCTTCGGATCGTTTAATTCCGCTACCGAGCAATGTCTGGCAGGCACTTCCTGTACATCAGGATACAGTGTCAATTGCGATGCAAACCGGTGTGAAGCCGTTCCCTCATGCAGTGATGGCTCATCTTTCAATACGACCACCAACAGATGCGAGACCCCTACCATATGCCTTCCTGGCTTCACCAGGACCGATCATAATTGCCAGGCCGATCCCACCTGTCCTCCATGTAATCTTGTATTCAATCCGACCACCCACCTTTGTCAAGGAGATCAATGTCCGCATAATCATGACTCCGTGTGCTACGAGTGTATTCCTCTTGGAGGAATCAACAAATGCAGTCCCTATTCATGTTACGTCTATCCCCATTTCCAGAATACCGATACCCAACAGGGCACAAACGACAAGCAGGACAATGGGATAGTAGACAGCAACGGCAACTGCCTCGGAACGATATACATCTTCAACGGCAAAGACATGCGATGCAGGAAAGCCGGCATAGAAACCGGATTCTTCAATTGTTGTGACGGAGGCGATACCTGGTTCGGTCTAGGCAAATGCAAGGGAGAGGAGGAGCAGCTCTCCACTCAAAAGAGCAAGGGATTGTGTCACTACATAGGTGATTATTGTTCCAACGAATGGCCCCTGGTTGGATGCGTCCAGAGGAAGAAAACCTACTGCTGCTTCAATTCCAAGCTGGGACGCATCCTGCAGGAACAGGGAAGAGAAACGCTGCAGGCATTCGGTCCCACGGGGAATTGGGGTACTTCCAAATCCCCTAATTGCCGCGGGTTTACCGCCGAAGAATTTCAGATGCTCAACTTCGATAACATCGATCTCTCCGAGTGGTACGGCGACATCGTGACCCGGACACAAGGAAACATCGAAAACACCATGCAGGATAAGGTTCAGAATTTCTATAATGAAACGCACTAAATCGGTCATCATCCCGCTTGTATTTGGGGCCTCTATTCTCCTGATGGGCTCGCCATCCCATGCGGCGATTCATGACCTGGGCATTTTTGGGCAAACATACCCGATAGCTGAACAGGATGCCTTGAAGGAAATCAAGGGGAGAGTGGCACAGGTTGATTGGAGCAAAATATTCAACAGGAAAAAAATGGTAAAGGCCGTTCAAAATTACCGGCCCGACACGCCTTTCCTGCCAAGAGCACGGGAGGATGCTGTAAAGCTTGTGGACATGACCTACACCCTTGCCTTTGACATCCCGGACGGGAAGGGCGGTATTCTCTATCCCAAGGGATATACCTTCAATCCGCTTGATTACGTCAATTTTGAGAAAACACTTGTCGTCATCAACGGGGATGATCCCGACCAGGTTGCGTGGTTCACGGGATCTGATTATGCCGGAGGATTCGACAGCATGCTGGTCCTGACCGGCGGCTCATACTATGAGCTCGGCAAGAAACTGGAACGGCCGGTGTTTTACGCAAATACCGATATCGTCAGGCGGTTTCAACTGGAGGCCGTGCCCTCAATAGTTCACCAGAAAGGCAGATACATGGAGGTTCGAGAAATTGTCCTTTCCAAGAGCAAGATCCACAAAATTCAAAAGATTCAAAAAGTTCACAAGTAGATTGTTGCTGCCCCTGCTCTTGTGCCTGTTTTCTGCGAGTGCACATGCCATATGCAAGGGCACACCCCACAATCCCTTGACCGAGGTCTGCTACCAGTGCATGTTCCCGTTCAAGATCGCGGGGGTTACCGTGGCAAGGGCGCCGACAGATACCCCGGATGCCCCTGATGCCGCATCCGCCCCTGTATGCATCTGTCCCATACCCGTACCCCCGTTTTTCAGGATCGGGATCTCCGTCAGCTTCTGGGAGCCTGCCAGGTTCGTGGAGGTGGTCAAGGACGCCTACTGTTTTCCTTCCATCGGCGTTGGTTTCAGTGCGCCGAAAAAAGGATTCCTGAACGGGGGAAGCGAAGACGCGGGAGATAACCAGGAAGACCCTTCGACCTTTTTCCAGGCCCACTACGCCATTTATCCCATCTGGTCAATGCTGGAACTGTTTGTGGATTCCGCCTGCCTGGAGGCAAGCGGCTTCGACATTGCGTACCTGACAGAGGTCGATCCCACCTGGAATGACGATCTCCTTGCGCTGACCATATACCCTGAAACGCTCCTCTTCGGGAATCTCCCGGCCCAGCTCTCCTGCATTGCCGATGCAGTGGCATCCAATGCAGGCCTCCCCCTTTCACCGCTTTTCTGGTGCCTGGGATCATGGGGCAGCACCTATCCTATGAGCGGCCATGTGAGTGATGACAACCTGGTCCAGGCGAGTCTTTCAGCTGCCTCCCGGCTCATCTACAAGATGGGGAGGATAGGGTCCATCTGTGATACGGGCCTGTACGTGTGTTCCTGCGTGCCGACCCCCATCTGGGTCAAGCACAATTACCGATTTTCCATAGCAAAGCCCGTTACCGGGTACCAATGTATTCCCGTGGGAAGGTCGTCCTTGATATGGGGAGCAGGCAAGAACCCTCCACTCCCTGCAGAGGGGAATTCCCCGGATAATTTCATGTATATCCTGTTCAGAAAGAGGGCCTGCTGTGCGGGATAAACAACGGCTCATAGCAATGGCCATCCTGCTGGCTGCCCTGGTTGCCATTAACTGGATCGAACGGCCGGTCCCGGTCAGGGGTGAGGGCATGAGAGATGTAGAGGGTCTGCTGGACAGATCCGATCGGCAAAGCAAGCATATGGTTGTCCCCCGGTTTCATGGCAATGAGGCGGCAAGGGAGACTGCAAATATTTACCATTCCCGAAAGTATCAGGCCAGGCTTCACAAGGAAATAGGGAGGCTCAAGGCCCGGCTGTTTCCTGACTCGGTCACGGCACAAGAAGATGCAAGTAGCGTAAAAGCCGGTGAAAAGACATTCCTCTTGCAGGATGAGCGGATCTACCTGTTCATTTCATCATCGATGCCTATTTCAACACTCAGAAACTATGCAGCCGACATGGACAAGTTGAAAGACCCACAGATAAGCATGGTCATGAAAGGATTTGTGGGTGGCATGCACTATATCAAGCCGACCATCAAGTTCATCGAGAAAATCCTTGTGAAGGATTTGACGTGCGATGCTTCGATCAGTCAAGGGGAGCGTAGATCACACCCCCCTAAATGTGAAGTTTACAACGCCACCGTCAATGTGGACCCCTTGCTATACTCCCGATATGGGATCCGTTCAGTCCCGGCAATCCTGTATATTCGCGGGCTTCATTCTACTGATCCGCAACAGAGCGAAGGCATCACGGACAACACCTCTGTATCGGATGTCTACATGGTGTCTGGAGATGTTTCGCTCGAATATGCTCTGGATACCATAAGAAAGGCGTCCAAAAGCAGCCAGGTGGAAGGCATACTGAAAGAGCTAAGGAGGAGCTTTTATTGAAAACAATCAAAATCATCATGTTATCCGCACTTGTGAGTGCAATCATCACGGCCGGAAGTATCTGGTACTACGATCAGCACTGCGCCACCAAGATCGCGGTTATTGATATGACCGGCTATGTGGCCAGATTGAAAAAGGCGTACCTGGCAGGAAAGCTCCCCAAAGAAGAGCTGGATAACAGGCTCAAGCGGTTGAGTGGTCAAATCAGGAGCAATTATGCCCCAAATACCGTGGTGCTTTTGAAGGAGGTTGTAGTAAGTGGAAAGGTTCAGGACTTTTCTCCGGAAATTTTTTCCGAAACAAACCAGTAAGAGCCTGGTCAGCCTGTTCATGGGATTCTTGGCACTTTGTTATACAGGGTGGATAATTCCGGAAAGGATATCCCTTTCTCCGACTTCCTCTATTGGACATTATGTCTTTCTCTACAAGAGACATTTCAAAGCATCAGACATCAGGAAGGGTTCTCTGGTGGTTGTGCCTCTCTACACCAGAATCGCCCCCCACTGCTGGCCATGCCTGGTGGTGAAGTATATCCGGTGCGATTCGGGAGAGAGGCTCGATGTGAGAAACACACGGGAATTTTACTGCAACAATGTTTTTCTCGGAATGGCCAAGACGCACTCGAAAAAGGGCGTTCCCGTCAAGATTTTTAAGTACAACGGGATTATCCCGAAGGGAAAGTTCTTCGCTATGGGCACTTGCATTGACAGCTATGACTCAAGGTATGTGGGGTTGGAAAACAAGAATGACATTAAGGCGATTGCTGTTCCTATCATTTAGCATTTTTTTCACTATGCTCTCCGCATCTCCTGTGTGGGCACAATCCACTCGCGACAGGAACCCTCTGGAATCGCCTGGTGACGTCGAGAATAGTCCAGTTCCGCCTCAAGTGATTTTCCCTCATAGCCGGCTGCAAGATCAGGCGGAACAGAAGGAATCACGACCTTTTTACCAGGACCGAAAACAGGGCTGGTACTGGTATCAGAGAGAACCCGCCAAGCCAAAAAAACCAAAACCCGGGGTTCCTCCCAGAAAGAGACTTCCCGATCTCAGTGACTACACCATGCGGCAACTGTGGAATATGTACCCGGACGATTTCCAGGCCCTGCTCAATAGATTCATGAAAAAGGCCGTACAGCGTCCCACCGAAAAAAATGTCCTCCAATACCTGACCATGCAGGATATTGCGAGAAGAAAATCCCTCGCCTATGCGAGCGTCACGTCTTATGTGGAACAGAGACACCCCGAATTGTCCACCAAGACGGTCTATCCCGTCACGGCCCCCGGCCAGGCCGCTGTCGTTGCGATGAGGACCGCGGAACAGGAAAATACCATCGAGAGCGGACATGAGCAATTTGCATTGATCATGTTCACCCGTGAAGGGTGTGATTTCTGCGAGGCACAAAAATCCATCCTCGCCTATTTCGTCAACAAATACGGGTGGCCTATCAGGATGATCGATATAGAGAAAAATCCCAACATGGCCGGCAGGTTCAACGTCACCATGACGCCGACAATCATCCTGGTTGACAAGGATTCCGGCAAATACATGCCGATCTCGGTTGGCGTTATTTCCATGTCAGAACTGTCTT
>JBAPTR010000094.1:0-1909 GCA_049282265.1 Desulfatiglandaceae bacterium
AATAAAGAAACGTGGCATTTCGCGGTACCTTATGGAAGATCAGCAGGTAGAGTCCCGCCGGCGGCGGGATTCATCACGCTCTCAGCGTGATCGGAACCAGTCGAAGATCCCGTCTTTAGCGGGATTCTCCGATTCTCCGTTTTTCACATTTCCTTATTTAACAGGTCTGTTGCACCAGGGTATGCGTGATTTGAGGTTGCGTGAAGCAGTTGCATAGCTACCGTCAGTCTATATCCATGGAGAGAGCCTTTGTCATGAGGTCTGAGGAACTTTTCAGTCCAGTCCCTTGTGGCGTTTTACGTTAAAGGCCTTCCATTGGAGAAGCGGCTGGCTTTGGATGCGTTCTTGAAGCGCTGTGTCAGGCGTGAGGGCAGACGCATCGATCTCCCCCTTTTCCAACAGCAAATCCAGAAATTCACGCTCGGGATCTTTAAATGGCAGAACTGCCTCCAGCTTTGCTTGGCATTCCTTTACAAGCCGCTCTCCGTATTCGGCGGGTGAGCCTTGCTTTTTCATCAAACGCTTGTTCAGCATAGGAATAAGCACCCTTGTCAATTCTTCGGGATCAAAATCCACATCTGCGATTGAAACGGTTCTCCAGTCCTTGCGGTTCATCCCGCCATAGACAACGAAGGCGATACGGAGTCGTTCGCGATCGATCCCCTGCATCGTGAAAATCTGGTGACAATCGAACAAATCCCGCGCCTGACCACGTGCCAACAGCGCCGCCAACTTGCCGGCCGCCAGCTCATGCATGTCAGGGAGAGCGATATTCCTGGCCTGGAAATCTCCGAGCGTATGGGAATCGGCGGGCTGAATATCCCATAGCGGCTGTCTGAACATGAAATTCAGATCCACTTCGAGATTGCCGCTTTGCCCGGTGTAGCTCTGATAGCTCAAGCGCCACTTCCCGCCGGCGTGTTGGTCCGGCACCCGTTTGGTGATGAACCCTTCCCTGGAAAATACCGCCTGAGCCGCTTGTTCGACCTTTGGCCGGTCGGCCAGCATGGCCTCTCGCTCCAGCGCCCCGACGTAGTTGAGGTCGATATCCACCGATAAGCGGGGAAGATCGAACACAAAAAGGTTTAAGGCCGTGCCTCCCTTCAAAACCCATTTGCCTTTTAGCATCGGGTGGCGGTTCAGCTTGTCCAAAAGATTGAGCAGGTGGAGCACCTTTTCGATCATCTCCGACCTGAAGCCGGTGGACTCGGCGATGGGCAACACTTCTGATGGCGAGAAGATCACAGCACCTCCCCCCATGACATAGTCAGGATGTCGACCGGGATCATCAGGTTCCACTCCCTGACCCACCGGCAGTTTTCACGCTTTCCCCTTACAAAATAGTGGGGCTGGCGGGGGCGCATCCCCCTCAAAGGTTCCAGGTGGACATCCTCAACCATCAAGGCCTCTTTATGCTGATCCAAAAAGAACCCCACCTTTGCGGCCGTGGTTGCATTCTCCAGTAAAAGGACATAGGTGATGACCTGATCCAGGTCGAAGAATTCAACCGATTCCAGGGACCGCCATATCTCTTCCCAACTGCCGCTCAAGTCCGGCCGGTCCAGCACATCCACCAAGGTTCTTTCAAGGCTGGTGACCCGCAGGTGCACACCGGCACGGTTGCACCGGGTAACGCCGAACATCTCCTCGCCCTTGGCCCGCAAGGCCGGCGGCACGGGAGCACGTATGAATTCATGGCCCCGGAAGGTCAGCGGCATGGATTTGCTTTCCGATACATAGTGCAGCCTTGTGTGGACCGAGTAGGCCTTGCCGTGAAACTCCAGGGCAGAATGGTAGGCGAGCACCGCGTCCGGGTTCATCTTGGCCGCCACCAGATAGGGGTCGACCGGGCTCGATGTTGGATCGCCGCCCACCGTCACCGTCGCATACAGGCCGCGCCGGATCGTTA
>JBAPTR010000095.1:0-3794 GCA_049282265.1 Desulfatiglandaceae bacterium
CCCTGCAGGACGGCCTCGGGCCTGGGGGGACACCCGGGGATGTAGACATCCACGGGCAGGAACTGGTCCACTCCCTGCACCACACTGTAGACATCGTACATGCCTCCACAGTTGGCGCAGGAGCCCATGGAAATGACCCACTTGGGTTCCGCCATCTGTTCGTAGAGCCTGAGGACTACCGGGGCGATCTTCTTGAAGACCGTTCCGGAAACGATGAGGAGATCGGCCTGCCGGGGACTGCCGCGAAGGACCTCGGCGCCGAAACGGGAGATATCGTAGCGGGATGTGAAGGAGACGGATTCCTCGATGAAACAGCAGGACAACCCGAAAAACATGGGCCACAGGCTGTACTGCCGGGACCAGTTGATCAGGGCGTCCATATTGCGGAAAATCAGGTTCCGGGCTTCTGGGTTGTTCCGGGTCCCCAATCAAGACCTCCTTTTTTCCACACGTAAACCAGAGTCATAAGAAGAAGAACGATAAAAAAGGAAATCCGAATCCATCCGGCCCACCCGAGGTCATTCATAGCCACAGCCCATGAAAAAATAAAGGCCGCCTCCACATCGAAGACCACAAAAAATACGGCAACCAGGTAAAAGGGGACGGAAGAGTGAAAACCGGTCATCCCCGTGGGGATGACCCCGCACTCATAGGGCCTGGCCTTTTCAAGAGTCCACTTTTTTTCCCCCAGCCAGCGCGTGAGAAAAAGGATGACTCCCACGAGCGCCAGGACCATCAGGACATAGAACATCAGGCTGTATACACCCGGCTCCCATGGGGAAAAGCCAATGGTCGGAACGCTCGGTGTCATAAGTCATCTCCACTCGTCCACATGGCAGGCAAAAACTTTTTTATTCTATATAATTCCCCCGAGCCTTGTCAAGGAGGCCGTTCCGCAAATCACGATAATTTTGTTCTAATGGCGCAAGGGGTAGACACATGAGTTTTGAGTCATCCGCAAGTAGTCAAAGACCAAGCGTTAATTGCGTGTGAGCTGCCGCATTTTTTGTGCGACGCTGCGAACGCCTTTAGATTTGATGACGCTGACGGCGAATCGCCGCAGTCGGGTAATGTTTTCCGGGCCGTAACCAGTACGTATGCGGCTACGGTCTTCATCATAGTTCCAATCGATAATGTAATGGCAGCTGTTTTCGTTGCTCCAGTGGTCGCGGTTGGTGGCAAGAACGCGTTGAGCGTCGGCTTGCTCAGGGGTCCGACTGGTGATGCCATAGGCGATTTCACAGGAGAATTCGCCGGTTTTTTTATCTGTGGACTCGCGTTGGATGACGAAAGCCTGTCCAACATGGGGAAAGTTGAGATAGCCGTTGAGTTCAGTTGTGGTCCAGATTTTGCGGATTTCGATCCGACCGTGATCAGGCGGGTTGCAATGGACAAAATCGGGGTCCTTCCGATCTTCAAAATATAAGGTAATGTCTTCAAAAAGACTGGGCTGGTTGTTTTTGACGGTGAAATGGTAATGAGCTTTACACTCGTGGACCAAATATTCGGCGATCTTGCGCTGGGTCAGGAGGGCAGGATCAGAAACCGACTGTTATTGGTCAACAGTTTTGGCCGATCGTACTGATATAGACAAATGGGGTGCGGAATATTCCGGGAACACCGCCCCTGTCAGGGAAAAGGCTTCTCGGCGTCCAACCTTTGGTGAACGTGCAGTTTCCCCATAACTGTGCTGAAGGCGAAAAACCCGCCCCTGATCATGTACACGTACCAACTCGTCATGAGGGTCTTTGCCTCGCTGGAATGCGGGTTAGCCGACAGGGCCTTTTTTTTTCTGCTTGGGCAGGATGTGGGTCGCCTCCCCGAGAAAGATATCAGCAACTTCACCCAATGTTTCCGAGAGCGTAGGATGCGGATGAATGGTGAAGGCCATATCTTGAGCAAGTGCACCCATTTCAATAGCGAGGGCCCCTTCAGAGATGAGTCCCTCGGTATGACGGCCGGTTATGCCCATCCCCAGAATGCGTCCCGTACCGGGGTCAAAAATCATTTTGGTAAGCCCTTCGGGGACACCCATGGTCGTGGCTCGACTCGAAAATTTCCAAGGGTATCTCTCAACCTTTACGGGTCGTTTTTCTTTGCGTGCCTGCTCTTCCGTGAGACCGCACCAAGCGACCTGAGGATCCGTGAAGATGACGGCAGGTATAGCGCGCGCATCAAATGCCGAGGGTTCACCGGCGATGACCTCGGCGGCCACCTTGCCTTCACGAAATGCCTTGTGAGCCAGCATCGGGCCTCCGACCACATCACCTATGGCGAAAATCCGGTCGTCAGAGGTGCGCTGCTGGTCATCGATGACAACAAAGCCCCGTTCATCGGTCTGCACCTTGGTGGCCTCCAGGCCCATATCCCCGGAATTCGGGATCCGGCCGATTGCGATCAATACACGGTCAAATGTCTGCTCCCAGTTTTCAGTTTTGCCGTCAAATTTTACGGTTACACCGCTGACATCTTCAGCTAACGCCTTAATTTCCGTGTCATAATGAAACCTGTCGAATATTTTTTCCACCCGTCGAACGAGAGGGGCGGCAAGGTCCGGGTCAGCGCCCCGGATGAGCCTTTCACTTCGAACCGCAAGGGTGACCCGACTGCCTAGAGAGGCGTACACCGACCCAAGCTCCAGGGCGATATAGCCCCCACCCAATATGAGAAGGGTCCCGGGAATGTCAGGGAACTCTAAGGCGCCGGCGGAATCCATTACACGACCTTTCTCCTGAAAAGTGACATCGGGAAGGGCCAGCGGACGCGAACCCGTGGCCAGAATGGCGTGGCTGAACTTGATGCGTCTGACTTCGGACCCCTGGAGACGTACGCAATCGGATCCTTCAAAAACGGCCCGGCCTTTGATGCGCTGCACGCCGCGTTTGTCGCTGAGGGTCATCAACCCCATGGCCATCGAATCGATGACCTGCTGCTTCCAGTTCCGGATCATATTCAGATCAATCTTTGGGCGCTCAAACGTTAGCCCCATGGGCTCGGCCCGTTCGGCGTCGTGCATGAGTTCGGCCAGATACAGGAGCGTTTTGGAAGGGATGCACCCCCGAAAGAGGCATTCGCCCCCCGGCCTTTCCTCCATGTCAACCATAGTCACTTCCAGGCCCAGGTCCGCGGCCCGGAATGCCGCGGCGTAGCCTCCAGGCCCACTTCCGATGACCAGAACCTCAGTTTCCTGAGTCAATTCTCCCATAACCATAGGTGGTGTTCCTCCATCAGATTCTTATACAGAAAACCCTCTGCCGCTAAATCATGTTCATCAGAAGTGCATCCGGATCTTCAAGGACATCAACGAGGACCTTCATAAAGCGCATTGCATCTGCCCCGTCCAGCACCCTGTGGTCAATGCAGAGTACGATCGGCATCATGAGCCGCGGAACGATTTCGTGGCCCTTTTCCCCTTTACTCCTGACCACCGGCTGCATGGTGGAAGAGCCCATCCCAAGGATGGCGACCTGGGGGTAGTTGATGATGGGCGCAAAGAATCCGCCGCCCATGGGTCCCACGTTGGTGATGGTAAAGGTGCCCCCCTGCATCTCTTCGAGGGTGGCCTTTCGGTCCCGGGTCCTCTCGACCAGGTCGTGGAGTTCAATAGCCAGTTCCGTGATGCTCTTCCGGTCCACGTCACGGATGACGGGTACGATGAGGCCTTCCTCCGTGTTGACGGCGATCCCGATGTGAAAATAGTTCTTGATGATGATTTCGCCGGCCCCGGTGTCCAGGGTGGCATTGAAATTCGGGTAGGTTTTCAGGGCGGTGGCAACGGCCTTCAACGCGAAAAC
>JBAPTR010000096.1:0-2265 GCA_049282265.1 Desulfatiglandaceae bacterium
AGTGCCTCTGCATCAAAAGACATCCAGAATAAGATCGCTGTCTTACGCAACCGAAAACGGACTGAGAACCTGCCCGATTCACAAATTCCTAAAATGGAGAGACAGTATCCTCCTCAGGGAGATGGGAGCCTGTCCTGATGATGGCCCCCATCATGGAAAATTCGGTCCGTCACTCCTTAAGCAACGCTTTTGGACTCGGAGAATTTCAGTTTGCCTTCTCCCGGAACACTCTTGGGATTAAGAAGCCGGGATGCGTCATCCACACAGGTCTTCTTTTCCTCCTCGGTTACCGAATTGGGATCTCTCAGGGCATCCATCGAACAGAGGAACCGGTTCCCTGCATTGTCCTTTACCCAAACCAACGGAGCATCACTCATGACATGTCCTCCTTTTATAAAGTTTCCTGGTTGGTTGCCATCCTCAAATGGCTATTTTTGTCCGTACATATTTCCAAAACGTGTAGGTGTGCCAAATATTATTGCATCTGCGAATTTAAGCTCATAACCATGCAAATCGGTACATGGGACATGGTCTTCTGCGCATCAATAGCACCCATTTTAGCCTAAACTTCCTGGGACAGGGTTTCGGGCACGCGTCTCAATTCCCTGCTCCTGCGACCTCCCATTAATGTTTCTGATAAGGCGTTGGGCCTTTGAATTCTCAGGAATGGGTAACCAAGTTTGCATGCTATCCTTATTTTCACTCAGATAAGGATAGTCATTCCCCCAGAATTTCAAATATTTCTGGTGTCTGTTTTGTCCCAGGTCGTTTTGGAAGGTCATGTTTTTGCTTTCATTCTGAAAAAAATGCATTGGTTCCTCCTTTTATCCAATTCAGGTCCCTAAATTACGGGACGGAATATCCAAAGTTTTCATTTTAAGATCTATCGCAGACACTGTTATTAGCCCAGCAAGAACAGGTATCCGGTAATCAATGTCCAGATCTTTTTCCATCCCTCACAATTGAAGAAAGCGATGTCGCTGTCCTTACCTTCCGAGTGAACTACTCTTTAGCCCACCCGGGCGGGATTAATATAAATGCAAAACTCAGGTTCCTTTACATTCAAGAGTGCTCACATCTTGTCCCGTGAAAATAATGTTGGGCAATTTGCCTCTCAGGCTGGATAGCTGCCCTTGCAAAACATCCACGCCAAAAGGAAGGATCTGCCTCAGCCCGTTCATGTCCACAAAAATTTTTCGGTTATCATTACAATTTCGCTCAAGGGCATTGCAAAGCTCATAAGCGGAGGACCCATCAAGGTCACCCCTCAGAGTTAAGTGAAGGTTTCCATTCCTTTTCTGAAAACCAATTGAAAAATTAGGGGCCATTGAGTCTGTCTCCTTTCCGGCCTGCCAAGGCAGCAGAGCCCTGTTTCGTTATTATTGAAGAGGCGGATAAAACTATTTCAAACCAGACTTCATTTGCGCCATGGGCATTGATTCTTTCCCGTGAGGATCCTCATATTTCTTTGAGTTGACATGTCCACCTTCCATGGCTAATTCAACCGTCGATTTCAGATCACTCAAATCCCTGCCTTTCACTACGTAGTAATCCGCACCGATCGACTTCACATCATCTTTAAAAGCAGGATAGCCCATACTCAAAATGACCGGCAGGTCGTAGTCGCTGTTTCGGATGCCCTGAAGAACTTCAAGACCATTGTGATCGCCCGGCCCAATGCCCATCACGACTACATCAGGCCTTTCCTTTTCAATCGATTGCATAACACGGGAGAAGTCGCCGGTTGTGGCGACATCCCATCCATCTTCATAAAGTTCCTCGGCATAAAGCATCTGGATCGCCTTGTCATCATCCAGGACAAGAATTTTATTCACCACGACCTCCATCATAGCAAGGGCAGATTGAATCCACCGGACAGGTGAAACAGGACCTCAGATTTGCCTCTCAAGACATCCATACCCGCATGATCTCAACCTGGTTTGACGTGAGAAATACGGGCCAGGGAGGGCTGAAGAATCATGCCTTCAAAATCGAGGACCGTTGATTAACTTAAATATCTTAGAGTCCTTTTTATCTTTTTCTTGACGGGAGAGGATAGGACTGCCAGGCCTTTCCGGTCTTAACACGGATTTCGCCCTGGCCTCGGGAAGCATCACCCTCATCCAGGAAATCAGCCGCTCATTTCCCACGGGATCTTTGATCAACCTCGCCATTTTGTTGCCTCCCTGAGACCCGATTTTTCAAGTCACGACACCACATCGACCATTATGAATAGAAATTTCACCACATCCACACCTGCGTTAC
>JBAPTR010000097.1:0-17747 GCA_049282265.1 Desulfatiglandaceae bacterium
GTCGGTGTTTGGTGCCAAGTGCTCCATGAGAAAGGGTCTGAAAAAGAGTCTCACGCCCGTCTCCCTGACTCCGGCGGATGAGACGACTTCGTTGGAAGTTATCATCGTGCCCATGGACGGGCACACAAATCAATGGGGTGCGGCGCAACCCGTTGATTTGTAAGGAAACCGAAAATCACATTTTTCGGGTTCCGTTAGAAAAAAGTCCATGGACGGACTTTTTATGATTACATCTAATTTGGGAGGATGAAAATGAAATCGGATATATTGAAAAAGGGAATTGAAACACTGCCCCACCGGGCACTGCTCATGTCGGCCGGGTTGAAAAAGAAAGATTTCGACCTGGAAAAACCTTTTATCGGGATTGCCAACAGTTATAATAACATTATCCCCGGCCATATCCATCTCAATGAGTTGACCGTGGAGGTAAAGCGGGGAATCCGAGACGCTGGCGGCGTGCCTTTTGAATGGGGCGTGCCCGGGGTTTGTGACGGGATCGCCATGTTTGTGGAGATGCGGTTGAGCCTTCCCAGCCGGGAACACATTGCGGATAATGTTGAAATCATGACCCTTTCCCATTCCCTTGACGGCTGGGTGGGAGTCACTGCGTGCGACAAGATCACGCCGGGGATGCTCATGGCGGCAGGACGGCTGAATCTGCCGGCCATCATCCTCACGGGCGGGCCCATGAAGGCCAATATCATCGGAGGAGCAAAACACCACCCCATTGAAGGATTCGGCATGGTGGGCCAGGTGAAGTCCGGGAAGCTGTCGGCGGAGGCGGCGGAAGAGATGCTCCCGGCCATGGCATGCGGCGCCGGTTCGTGCGTGGGGCTCTATACCGCCAATACCATGGCCGTTGTCACCGAGGCCCTGGGCATGTCCGTCACCGGGTGCGGCACCACCCCGGCCCTGGATTTCCTCAAAAAGAAACAGGCCTATGAAACGGGCAGGCGGATTGTGGAACTGGTGAAACAGGATGTGAAGCCAAAAGATATCTTGACGGAAGCGGCCTTTGAGAATGCCATAAGGGTGGACATGGCCATGGGAGGGTCGACCAATACCGTTTTACACATCCCCGCCATTGCCCGCGAAGCAGGCATTGAGGTGGGCGTGGAGCTGTTTGACCGGATTTCCAGGGAGACGCCTCACCTCTGTTCCATCATACCGGCGGGGCCCTACGAGATGGCTGACGTGGATGTGGCGGGAGGTATTCCGGCTGTGCTGAACCGGCTTCGGGATGCACTAAAAGACTCGCCCACGGTGAACGGGAAGTCCATAGCACAGATCGCAGGGGAGGGGAAGGTCCTGGACGAAGAGGCAATAAGACCACTGGATCGACCATACCATTCCGAGGGCGGAATCGCCGTACTCAGCGGAAATATAGCCAACAGCGCCATCATCAAACAGACGGCGGTCGGTCAGGACATGTTTGTTCACACGGGGCCCGCAAAGGTTTTCTATTCGGAACATGATTTGCTGAATGCCATTGAGGCCGGAAGCATAGCTGAAGGGGATGTCCTGGTTATACCGTTCCAGGGCCCGGCCGGTGCACCGGGCATGCCCGAGATGTTGACTCCGACCGATGCCATAAAGGGGGCGGGATATAAAAAGGTTGCCCTGATTACGGATGGAAGATTTTCGGGCGCAACGACCGGCCCGTGCATCGGCCACGTGGAGATGGAGGCCTATAACGGAGGGGCGATCGGGGCCATAAAAAATGGTGATGTGATTGAAATCGACATTCCTAACAGGTCCTTGAATGTTCGTCTGAGCGACGGGGAGATTGCAGGGAGACTGAAGGAGACCAAGGTCCCGGAAAGGCAACTGACGACGCTCCTGGAATCCTACAGGAAGAAGTTCCTTGGAAAGAATTGCTACGGGTGGTAGGCCCAGGGTTTCTCACCGATCTGCGTCGCAAGGGGGCGCTTTTTGTCCCAGGCCTTTCAAGAATCTCTCAGGCAGGTTATCAAACCCGCCGTTGGACATGAAGAGGGTCACATCTCCGGAACGGGCTTCAAGAACCAGGTTTTCGAGCAACCGAACATGGGTGTCGAAATAGGAAGCGGCTACGCCTTTTTTCTGGAGATCTTTCGCCAGGCGATCGGCTGAAAAGCGTTCCCCATCGGGGACTCTTTCCATGAGCGGGGGTTCGGGAATCATGACCCTGTCCGCCCTTTCAAAGGCCCCTGCATAACGCTCCTGGAAGATGCTACGCCGGCTGGAGTTGGAGCGGGGCTCAAAAACGGCCACAAGACGACGCTCCGGAAACCTTTCCTTGACCGCGTGGATGGTCTCAAGCACGGCGGTGGGGTGGTGGGCAAAGTCATCGAGCACCAGGACCCCCTGTTGTTCCCCCAGGATTTCCTGCCTGCGTTTGACACTGCAAAACGAACCGACAGCCATTGCCAAGTCTTTGTGAGACACCCCGAGGAAATCCGCGAGCACCACTGTGGAGAGGAGGTTCGCCATGTTGTGACGTCCATAGAGGCGGGTTTCGAGGTCCAGGAACGGTGCGCCTTCTTTTTCGATGGTCAGGCGGGTCATATCGTCGTGTGCCCTGATATGGACCGCTTTCCATCCCGGGCTTCCTGAAAGGCCATAGGTCCGTATGGGGCAACGGGCCCGTCGGAGTTCAGGGACCACCCTGGGGTCATCGGCGTTGGCGATCAGGAGTCCCTCAGGTGGAATGAGATCAATCAGCCTGCGAAAACTCGACAGGACGTGTTCAAGGTCCCTGTAGATGTCCGCGTGGTCGAACTCGATGCTGGTCAGTATCACTATCCGGGGCCTGTAGTGGAGGAACTTCGGGCCCTTATCAAAAAAGGCGGTGTCGTATTCATCCCCCTCGATGACGAAATAGCCCCCCTCGCCCGTCTTGAAATTCTTCTTGAAATTGATGGGAATGCCGCCGATCATAAACCCCGGGTCAAGGCCGGCACATTCCAGGATCCAGGCGGCCAGGGCCGTAGTGGTTGTTTTGCCGTGGGTTCCGCTCACGACAATAGATTGTTTGCCTTTCATGGCAAAATGGTTGAGGGCCTGGGGAAAGGATAGATACGGGACCCTGAGGTGTGAGAGTTCGACGGCTTCAGGGTTCATGCGGGTAATGACGTTCCCGACAATGACGAGGTCGGGGACGGGATGAAGGTTGCCGCCATGGTAACCCATCCGTATGGGGATGCGCAGGGCTCGCAGAAAATCGCTCATGGGAGGGTAGATATCCTGATCTGAACCGGTGACCCGATACCCCTTTTCCTTGAGCAGCCCGGCAAGGGAAGCCATGCCCGTCCCGCAGATTCCCATGAGATGAATATGTTCCAGGCTGGAAGGCCCGTAGTTTGAAGCAGGAGACAGCCTGGCGGCCCCGCTGGTGTTCGCCGGTGAATGGAGGTCTTTTTGCGTATCTTCCATAAAATTTCTTGCTTTCAGAAATAATGTTGGCTATAATAAAAAATTTGAATTTGATCTAGCCCATAAAAAAACTCAGGCCAAGCCGAACACAAGGCCTGCAGTATAATGAACAAGGAGAACTTCCATGTCAAGAGTGTGTGAGATCTGTGGTAAGGGTCCCAGGACCGGCTTCAATGTCAGTCACGCCCATAACAAAACCAAGGCCCGCTGGTATCCCAATCTTCAAAAAGTCAGGTGCATCCGGGAGGGACAGGTCAAGAGGATAAGAGTCTGCACCAGCTGTATAAAATCGGGCAAAGTGGTCAAACCGGAGTCTAGACCCGTTCCACCATCATGACATTCCTGATCCTTTTCATGGCCCCCATGATGTCCTTGAGCTGTTCGTAATCAGTTACCTGGATAGTGAAAAACAGGATCCCCTTTTGGTCAATTGTTGTCTTGATCTCGGCGTGGATGATGTTGGTGTCCAATTGCGCCAGCACCCCTGTTATGTCGGCGACAGTCCCTCTTTTGTCCAGGGTGGTGATCTTTATGACGGCCTGATAAGTCTCGTCCTTCTCTGTCTGCCAGATCACTTCCACCAGACGGTCTTTTTCAGTCTTGAGAATATGGGGGCATTTACTGGCATGGATCGTCACACCCCTTCCGCGCGTAATAAAGCCGACAACCGGTTCCCCTGGCAAGGGGTGACAGCAGTTGGCAAACCGTATCAGCATATCACTGATTCCCTTCACCCGAATGCCTTTTTCCCCTTTGTGGCGCGTGATCTTGTGAACCATTTTGGTTACTAGACCGGGTGGTTTCTTATCTTTTATGCCGAGCTTGGGCTTGAGCCGGCCGATGACCTGTTTTGCGGAGACCTTTCCGAACCCGATTTCAGCGAGAAGATCCTGGATGGAATGAAAAGACAGGTCCTTTGCTATGGATGAGACCTGGTCACTTTTCAGGATATTGGGCAGGGTAATATGTTCCTGTTCCAGAAGTTTTTCCAGGATATTCCTGCCCAGATTGATGCTTTCTTCACGTTCCTGGCTCTTGATCCAGTGCCGGATCTTGTTGCGGGCCTTGGGTGTCTTTACAAATTCGAGCCAGTCCTTACTCGGGTGATGCCTTGCGGAGGTGATAATTTCAACAAGGTCGCCGTTCCTGAGCTGATATCTGATGGGTACCATTTTCCCGTTCACTTTCGCACCCATGCATCTTTGACCTACATCTGAATGGATGCTGTATGCGAAATCAACGGGCGTGGCACCCTTTGGAAATTCCTTGACTTCCCCTTGCGGTGTAAAAACATAGACTTCATGAGGGAAGAGGTCCATGGTGACCGATTCGATGAATTCCACGGGGTCTTTCAGGTCCTGCTGCCATTCCTGGAGCTGGCGGAGCCATGCAAACTGTTTTTCATCTGTTTTCTTGAGGGCAGACTCTTCCTTGTATTTCCAGTGGGCCGCGATGCCTTCTTCAGCAGTCCTGTCCATTTCCCGTGTGCGGATCTGAAGTTCCATTCTCTCAGCAATGGGGCCTATGACTGTCGTATGGAGAGATTGGTACATGTTTTCTTTAGGCACGGAAATGTAGTCTTTGAAGCGGCCGGGGACGGGTTTCCACATGCCGTGTATATAACCCAAGATTTCGTAGCACTCCTTTATGGAACTGACGATAATCCTGAAGGCCATAATATCGTAAACCTGATTGACGGTCAGGTTCTGGTTCAGCATTTTCTTATAGATACTGTAATAGTGTTTGTGCCTTCCCTTGATGCTGGCCTCGATGCCCACTTCTTCAAGCTTCCTGGCCAATAGCCCTTGAATATCCCGGATGAATTTTTCCTGTGCACCTTTTCTTTGGGCTATCTCCGCGTGAATATTCTGGTATATCTCCGGTTCCAGGTAATAGAGGCACAGGTCCTCCAGGCTTGATTTTATCCAGTTAATTCCCATCCTTCCCGCAAGCGGTGAGTAGATGTCCAGGGTCTCTTTGGCAATGCGTCGCTGTTTGGTTTCCGTGTGGAACCCCAGGGTTCTCATGTTGTGCAATCTATCGGCAAGTTTCACAATGATGACGCGAATATCATTGGACATGGCAAGGATCATCTTGCGAATATTTTCCGCCTGCCGATGCTCTCGGCTGGTAAATTCTATCTTGCTGATCTTGGTTACGCCGTCCACAATATCGGCCGTTTCCCGGCCGAAGATTTGTGTGATTTCCGAGAGTTGCGCATCAGTGTCTTCTATGGTGTCATGGAGAAAGCCTGCAGCGATGCAGACGACATCCATCTTCATCTGTGCGAGGATATAAGCTACTTCCAAGGGATGGGAGAGGTAGGGTTCGCCTGAAAGACGGATCTGTCCCTGGTGGACCTTTGCTGAATAGACATAGGCCTTTTCCACGAGGCTGATATTGGCCTTGGGGTGATAGGTGAGAATCTGGGAGGTAATATCATTTAGTCGAATCATGGAGCAGCCGAACCTGGTTCAGGACAATGTCCACAGCATCCTTCAGCAGGATGGATTGGGTTTCCTTTTCAGTCCTCAATTTCATCTCGACCTCGCCCTTCTTCACGCCTCGTTTCCCCACAGTGACGCGAACCGGGATGCCAAGCAGGTCGGCATCCATGAATTTGACCCCTGCCCGCTCATCTCTATCATCCATGAGGACTTCCACACCTCTTTCAAGCAACGCATTGCAAATGGTTTCGGTTGCCTCAACGACTTCTTTTTCATGCATCTGGAGGGGCAGCAGGATGACCTCAAAAGGGGCGATGGGGATGGGAAAAATGATGCCGTCCCGATCGTGATTCTGTTCGATGGCAGCAGCAACCGTTCTTCCCACGCCAATGCCGTAGCACCCCATGACCGTGAGTTCTTCCTTCCCCCGCTCGTCGAGAAAAACGGCGTTCATGGCCTTGGAATACTTGGTTCCCAGCTTGAAGACATGCCCGACCTCGATGCCCCGTTTGAATTCGATCTCGCCTCCACACTTTGGGCAGGGGTCGGAGGGGGTGATGGTCCGGATATCGCCGAACTGCTCTACCTGGAAGTCCCTGTCCAGGTTGACGTTTTTCATGTGAAAATTCTTACGGTTGGCCCCTGCGACAAGGTTTGTCATGGTCTGAACGGAGCGGTCCGCAACGATTTTCACCTTGAGTCCCATTGGACCGGCGAATCCCGTCGGTGCACCCGTTGTCTCAGACACCGTTTCGGGACCAGCAAGTTCAACCGTTTGTGCCCCCAGGAAATTTCGGAATTTTGTCTCGTTTATTTCGTGATCCCCCCGCACGAGGGCGGCAACAATCTCCTTTTCGTCCACGAGATAGACAAGGGTTTTGAGGAGCCTATCCGGAGAGGTTGAGAGAAAGGCCGCCAGTTCATCGATGGTCTTGATATCAGGTGTGTGCACCTCTTCCAATTCAAGGATATCGGGCGCTTCAGCGGGCGTACCGGTGGGGCCCGGGCTGACCTCAGCCCGCTCAAGATTGGCCGCATATTTGCACTGGTGGCAGCTGACGGTCTGGTCTTCCCCGCTGTCTGCCAGGACCATGAATTCATGGGAATAGCTCCCCCCGATAGCCCCGCTGTCCGCTTCAACGGCCCTGAATCTGAGGCCGCATCGCTGAAATATCCTGATATAGGCCTCGTACATTTTTTCGTAGCTCCGACCCGCACCTGCTTCATCCACGTCGAAGCTGTAGGCATCTTTCATAATAAACTCACGGCCGCGCATGAGGCCGAATCGCGGACGTATCTCATCGCGAAACTTGGTCTGAATCTGGTATAAATTGATGGGGAGTTGTTTGTAGGAGTGTATTTCTTTCCTGACCAGGTCAGTGATCACCTCTTCATGGGTCGGCCCGAAACAGACATCCCTGTTGTGGCGGTCCGTGAATCGCAGGAGTTCCCTGCCATAGAAATCCCACCTGCCCGACTCCTTCCACAGATCAGCCGGTTGCACCGCCGGCATGAGGACTTCAATGGCGCCCGCACGGTTCATCTCTTCCCGGACGATTTGTTCCACTTTCTTCACGGACCTCAACCCCGCCGGCAGATAGGTATAGATGCCCGATGTCAGTTTCCTGATCAGGCCTGCCCTGAGCATGAGTTGATGACTGATGATCTCGGCGTCAGCGGGTATTTCCCTGTAGGTGGGAATGAAATAGCTGGAATATCGCATGGTCGGTAAGCACTCCTTTTTCTGAATTTTCTCCCAACGCGGGGCATCCTCGCAAGATTTCTTGTCATGGCGTTAGGTTGGCCGTGCAGAAAGTCATCCTAAGCATATGGACAGACTTCTTTCGCCTCCATCCATTATAAGCTGCAGTTGCGACGGGGATTGGATACGGCAAGGTATCAGTTTAAGCGAAATACAAAGGATAAGGCAATACTTTTGTCTGCTGGAACAGTGAACTGACCTCATTCGGTCATCTTTCGGAGTTCCTGGATCAACTCATGGGCGAGTTCGGATTCGGGGATCTTACGAACTAGCTCTCCCTTTTTGAAAAGGATCCCCTGGCCCCTTCCCCCGGCGATACCGATGTCCGCTTCACGGGCTTCTCCCGGTCCATTCACCACGCATCCCATGATCGCCACCTTGGGGGATGCGATCATTCCCTCCAGGGATTTTTCAACACGGTCCACCAGCCCGAATAAGTCAATTTCGCAGCGCCCGCAGGTGGGGCAGGAAATGATTTCAGGCCCGCGGTGCCTCAGGTCCAGTGCCCTCAGAATTTCATAGGCCACCTTGATTTCGTCTACGGGATCACGGGTGAGCGATACGCGAAATGTGTCTCCAATACCGTTTGCGAGCAGATAGCCAATGCCGATTGAATTTTTTACGGTCCCTGAAATCAGTGAGCCGGCCTCGGTGACACCCAGGTGGAGGGGATAGTCCACTTTACGGCTAAGGATTTCGTACGCTCGAATGGTCTTCCTCACACTGGAGGATTTCAGGGAGATCTTCATCTGTTCGAAACCCAGGTCTTCGAGCATCGCGATGTGTTGGAGGGCGCTTTCCACCATGGCCTCGGGTGTGGGACTGCCGTATTTGGACAGGATCTCTTTTTGGAGGGATCCTCCATTGACCCCGATGCGGATCGGGACACCCCGGTCCTTCGCCTCTCGAACAACAGTTTCCACCGCCTTTGGCGAACCGATGTTTCCCGGGTTGATCCGCAAGCCGTCTGCACCGGCCCTCAAAGCCTCAATGGCGAGACGATGGTCGAAGTGAATATCGGCGATAAGGGGGACATCCACTTCCGCCTTGATCTTTTTCAGGGCCAAAGCCGCCTCATTGTCTATGACAGCGAGCCTCACAATCTCGCATCCAGCCGCGCTGAGACGGTTGACTTGTTCAACGGTTGCCGGGATATCCCGTGTATCCGTATTGGTCATGGATTGGACGGCTACAGGGGCTCCCCCGCCGATGGGCACGGTACCCACGTAAATCCTGCGAGTCTTCTTTTTCGTCATTGCTTTTTCCTCAATCCAGAAAACCTCTGCACTTGGTATGGGTTTCAATAAAGAAACATGGGTTTTCCGCCGGCGTGCCGCACCTTGGGTCGATAGGCATCCACATCATAAAGTTCCCGGACGTCCACCCGCTTCTGGCCAGTGGTGATGGTGCTGAGAGGTATGTCCGTATAGATACCGCGGCTTAACGCAACGAGACGACCGAAGTTTCCTTTCAAGAAGAGGTCTATGGCGATATTGGCAAAATTGACCGCCACCATGAGATCCAGGGAATCGGGCGCTCCGCTTCTCATGAGGTAGGAAAGCCTCTGGTTGAGGATATCCTCGCCTGTCAATTCCTTGAGAAGCGCTCCCGTTTGTTCTCCGATACCGCCGAGACGCTGATGG
This sequence comes from Desulfatiglandaceae bacterium, assembly GCA_049282265.1. Lineage (GTDB taxonomy): Bacteria > Desulfobacterota > DSM-4660 > Desulfatiglandales > Desulfatiglandaceae > CAYUCJ01. Next base: position 9,267 of record JBAPTR010000097.1, read on the forward strand.
CCATAGGCGTCCACATCACCACCCATAAACATCTCACCGCCCGCCAGCTTGGCTCCTTCGGAGATGGTGACCATAGCATAATTCTTTGGATTGGCGCGTTTGTCTTCCATGATAAGATCGGCCAGTTTTTTCGGGTCAAAGGGGACCTCGGAGATGATCGCACGGTCCACGCCGGCAAGATAGGCGGATATGAGTGAGGTCTCTCCGCAGTAGCGGCCGAACAATTCTATGACGGCGATCCTTTCGTGGGAACCGGTGCAGGTCCTGAGGGCATGGATAAAACTCACACCCCTTGTCACGGCGGTGGAAAATCCAATGCAGTAATCGGTTCCGAAGACGTCATTGTCCATGGTTTTCGGTATGGCGATGACGGGGAACCCTTCCCTGTGGAGTCTCTCGGCAAAACTGAGGGTGTCGTCCCCGCCGATGGGAACAATGGCATCCACCCCCAGTGATTCCAGATTTCTGATCACGTGACCGGTAAAATCCCTTTTCTCCTCATCGGAATCAAAGGCATCCTTCAGATGTGCGGGAGCGTCTTTCTTCCTGACTGAACTGGGGTTGGTGCGCGCCGAGTGAAGATAAGTCCCCCCCGAGCGGTCGATCGTCCGCACCTGTGCAGGGTCGAGGGGTTGGATGCATTTTGGTGAGGCCTCGGGATCCTTCGAATCGTAGCCCAGAATGCCGGCCCAGCCCCGTCTGATGCCCAATACCCGGAGGCCTTCGCTTGCCGCCCTGTAGACCAGGGCCTTGATACAGGGATTGAGGCCAGGGACATCTCCGCCGCCCGTTAAGATGGCAATGGTTGGATGTTTTCCTGCTGGCTTTTCCATGTCTCCCCCCTTTGATCTCGCATTTGAAAAAAACCGACACACCTATTTCTAAAAATAAGTGATCGAACCGGAAACTGTCAAGGCGATTCTAACCGGCATTTGTCCCCGCCTTGCGATCCCCGGCCCCGGAAACAACCAACTCGCCCCTTTTTTATTGACAAGCTTTATTAAAAAGGTAAGCTTATTCCTCATTGATGAATGAGGAGGTTGAAGAATGCCGATTTCGGAAAAGATTCGTGCTTCAATGGAAAGATCGTCGTGGATCCGCAAGATGTTTGAGGAGGGAATCGAGAGGAAGGCGAAGTTCGGCCCGGAAAACGTCTTCGATTTCAGCCTGGGGAATCCTGATCTTGAGCCCCCGTCAAAGGCGCTGGACGTCCTGGTAGAAGTGGCAAAAGACACCACCCCTGGACAGCATGCCTACATGCCGAATGCGGGATTTTCTGAAACAAGACAGGCCGTGGCGGACTACCTGAACACCTTCAACGGTTCAAGGTTTTCATCAGGCGATGTCATCATGACCGTGGGGGCGGGAGGCGGTCTCAATGTCATCTTCAAGGCCATCCTCAATCCCCAGGATGAAGTGATCATCCCGAGTCCCTATTTTGTGGAGTACAATTCCTATCTGGACAACCATCAGGGTGTGCCAAAGGTCGTAGCGTGTCATGCGGATTTTTCCCTGAATCTCGAGGCCATATCAGAGGCCGTTTCAGAAAAGACCAGGGCCGTCCTGATCAATTCCCCGCATAACCCCACGGGCAGGGTATACCGGAAAGAAGAGCTGGCCGAATTGTCCAAACTCCTGGATCACCACAGTGCCAAGTTGGGAAAGCCCATTTACCTCGTCTCGGACGAACCCTACAGAAAAATCATCTATGACGGGATCGTTGTGCCCAGTGTCTTTGACGCCTACAGGGAAAGTATTGTGGTGACTTCCTTTTCCAAGGATCTTTCCCTGCCCGGCGAACGTATCGGCTATATAGCCGTAAACCCGGAGATCTCGGACAAGACCCTGCTGGTTGGTGGGATGGTGTTCTGCAATCGTATCCTGGGTTTCGTGAACGCCCCTGCACTGATGCAGCGGGCCATTCGCCACCTGCTGGAAGAGAGTGTGGATATCTCTATCTATCAGAGAAGAAGGGATATCTTCTGTGAAGGTCTGGAGGCTGCAGGGTATGAGTTTCAGAAGCCGGAAGGGGCCTTTTATCTCTTCCCCCGATCGCCGGTGGCGGACGATGCCGAATTTGTGAGGGCGCTCCAGGAGGAAAATATATTGACGGTGCCGGGGACGGGTTTTGGCGGCCCGGGACATTTCCGGATTGCCTACTGTGTTGAAGATAAGGTGATTGAAAAGGCATTGCCCGGGTTCAAGCGGGTTATGGATAAGTACCGGTAGATAAGGATTGGGAGTGAGGTATGTAAGATGTATTCGAAAATAATTTCCCTGAGATTCCCAAAAAAAATCGCCCATGAGCCCATTGCCGTCAATCTTGTGAGGGATTTTGACTTGTCGTTCAATATCCTCAAGGCCACCATCTACCCCAGAAAGGAAGGACTGATGGTCATGGAGCTGAGCGGGCATCGCAAGAACTTCCAAAAGGGGGTCCGATATCTGAAAGGCCTCGGGATCAAGGTTGAGAGTATTGCCCAGGAGATCAAACGGGACGATGAGAAATGCTTCCATTGCGGGGCCTGCACGGCCGTTTGCCCCACCGGAGCCCTTCATATCCACAGACCGGATATGGAGGTCCTGTTCGAAAAGGAGAAATGCAGCGCGTGCGAGTGGTGCGTTCCCGCCTGCCCTGCCAGGGCCATGGAGGTCAAAATGGACCGGGCGCTCGTGTCCTAGCCTCCATTTCCAATTCCATTTTATTTTCCCATGCCGTCATTACAAAAAGTCTTTTGTCTTTGATCAATGACACCTTTGAGATCGGATAAGCCCGGAGGGGTCCTGGTTGCCCTGAGCGGCGGAGTAGACAGCGCCATGGCGGCCTGGTTCCTCAAGAGGGAAGGGCGGAACGTCAGGGGCGTCCACTTTCTTCTCCCGGGAGATGAGGCAGCACAGGCGGCAAAGATCGATGCGGTCAAGGCGGTTTCGGGGCGGCTTGAAATCCCTCTGGATATCGTGGACATACGATCTGCTTTTGAAGAACAGGTGATAAAGCCTTTTGTGGATGCCTACTGCAAGGGCCTTACCCCCAATCCATGCGTACGGTGCAATCCCCTCGTCAAGTTCGAATATCTGGCACGTACTGCGGACAGACTGGGTATCCCCCTCATCGCCACCGGTCACTATGCCCGTCTGACAGAGTTGGGAGATGGTGTCGGGAAGTCTCTCCTAAGGGGAAGCGACCCCGACAAGGACCAATCCTACTTTCTTCACCGGCTGGATCGGGAGAACCTTCAAAGGGTTGTTTTTCCGCTTGGAAATTTGACCAAGGCCCAGGTACGCATCCGGGCAAATGAACTGGGGGTGCCGTCCCATTCGGCCCCGGAGAGCCAGGAGATCTGTTTCCTGCCGGACAATGATTATCGGCGGTTCATAGAGCAGAGGAAGAGGAATGGGGAAAGACCCAAAGGCCTTATCGTTGACGAAGCGGGCACTGTCCTGGGGGAACATCTCGGGGCGCACCGCTATACGATCGGTCAGAGGAAAGGCCTTGGAATCGCATCATCCCGCCCCTATTATGTAAAGGAACTGCGGCCGGGTGCTGATGAAGTCGTCATAGCCAGGAAGGAGGCGCTCTATTCCAGGGAAGTGACGGCCGTTGGTTTCAAATGGATTGAAAGTGTTTCCCACCAGGGCGGGGAGTTGCAGGCACAGATCCGGTACCGCCACAGGGCCACCCCGGGCACCCTGGAAATCATCTCCCCTGAAAAAGTCCGTTTCGTTTTTCATGAACCTCAATGGGCCGTTGCACCCGGCCAGGCCCTGGTCTGCTATGAAGGAGACCGTGTTCTGGGGGGCGGCTGGATTTGTAAATCAGATGACAAAAACCTTTAAGATCATTACGCTGGGATGCAAGGTGAATCAGTACGAGTCCGCCTATCTGAAGTCAAGGCTTCAGGAGGCGGGCTGGGTGTCCGCAGACCCTCATGAAAAGAGCAATGTGAGCATCGTCAACACGTGTATCGTCACACAGGCCGCCGCGCACCAGTCCAGACAGGAGATACGAAAGGCGATCAGAGCGAACCCAGGAGGTTATGTTGCCGCCACGGGTTGTTACGCACAGGCCTTTCCGGATAAACTTCAAGAGATCGAAAATCTGGACCTGATTACAGGGAACGTTGGCAAGATGAGTCTTCCCGAACTGATTCGAGAAAACCTCCATTCCAGGGGCAGGAAAACCGCCCTGGAACCATTCACTCCCGGGATGGGCTTTGAGACCATGAGTATAAAACGTTTTCCCGGTCGGAGCAGGGCCTATCTCAAAATCCAGGACGGGTGCGAGGCCTATTGCAGTTATTGCATCGTACCCTTTTCCCGGGGACCTTACCGTAGCCTCCCTCCTGAAAATGTTCTGGGGATGCTGGAAGGCCTGGCGGCGGAGGGATATCTGGAGGTGGTGCTGACCGGGATTCACCTGGGCAAATACGGTGTTGACCTTGCAGGGGACAAGAATTTGAAGACCCTCCTTCGGGCAATCGGGAGGGCGAAATTCCCGTTGCGCGTGAGGGTCAGTTCCATGGAGCCTGGTGAGATCGATACGGAGCTCATAGAGATGGTGGCGTCGGAGGAATGGCTCTGCCGCCATTTTCACATACCGCTCCAGAGCGGGGACGACGGTATATTGAAAAAGATGAACCGGCGGTACGCAGCCCGGGCATTCGAGCGTCTGGTGGAAGAGATACATGAGAAAATCCCCCTGGCCGCCATCGGCGTGGATGTGATGGCCGGCTTCCCCGGAGAGGAACCAGGCGCCCATTCAAATACCGTGTCCCTCCTGAAGGCACTGCCGGTTTCATACCTCCACGTGTTCCCCTATTCCAGGAGGTCGGGCACCGCCGCGGCAAGGTTTTCAGACGCTGTTTTGCCGCAGGATAGAAAGAAGAGGGCGGCCGCACTCCGCGCCCTGGGCAAGGAAAAAAAGAGGACCTTCCAGGAGAGATGTCTGGGAAGGGTATTCGAGGTTCTGGCGGAAGGGTGGCATTCGGAGGATAAGCATCTCTTGAATGGAACCACCGACAACTACCTCTCCACCCTTTTCCCGGCCTTAGGCCCCGGGCCCGGTCGACTGGTCAAAGTTCGACTGGAAAAGGTGGAAAAACAAGTGGTGACGGGCCGGCAGGAGGCCCCCTAATGCCTTCCCTCCGCGGGGAGAAAACACTGGAGACGAGAGTCAATGGCTAACAAATTCAAATCATCGGCGAAGGTCATATCGCTGGAACAAGCGGTGGGCAAGGTTTTGGCCCATGACATCACGGAGATCCGTCCAGGACAATTCAAAGGGCCGGCTTTCAAGAAGGGATATGTTGTCAAGGAGGGTGATCTCGAACATCTCAGACGGTTGGGAAAGGAGCACCTTTACGTCCTCCATCTGGGTCCTGACGAGGTACACGAAGATGACGCGGCCATAGAACTGGCAAGGGCCCTTGCCGGTTCCGGGGTCGTCTTCAATGAACAGGCAACAGAGGGAAAAATCGCCTTGAAGGCCGGGCGACGCGGGCTCTTGAAGGTGAATGTTGATGCCCTGACGGCATTCAATATGGTTCCCAACGTCACCTGTTCCAGCCGCCACAACAACGTGGTGGTGAATGAAGGGGAGATCCTCGCCGGTACCCGGGCCATCCCCTTGGTGATTGATCGTGGGGATCTCGATCAGGCCGTGCGCGTTGGGGAAGAAGCCGGGGGCATACTCCGGGTGCGAAAAATGGAGCAGCCTGATACAGGCCTTATTATTACGGGTAACGAAGTCTACACGGGAAGGATCGAAGATAAATTTGCTCCGATTCTGAGAAAAAAACTCAAATTTCATGGCTGTTTTGTGAGAGAACCCGTGTTCATGCCGGATGATCGGGATAAGATAAAAAGAGGCATTGAGACACTCCTGTCATCCGGTGTGGGCCTGATCCTCGTGGCCGGGGGCATGAGCGTGGACCCGGATGATGTGAGCCGAATGGCCATTGCGGATGCAGGTGCTGAAGATGTGGCCTATGGAAGCCCTGTCCTGCCCGGTGCCATGTTCCTCTACGGGCGGTTCGGGGAGGTCCCGGTCATGGGGCTCCCCGCCTGTGTACTCTATTACCGGGCAACAGTCTTTGATCTCATGCTTCCCAGGGTCCTTGGCGGAGAGCGGATCACCCGGAAAGACCTGGCGGAGATGGCCCATGGGGGACTTTGCCTCAATTGCGAAGTGTGCCGCTATCCTGTCTGCCCTTTTGGAAAATAAAAGGGTTTTATGTTTATTTGACATTTGAGCTTTGACATTTGCTTATTCCCGGCTTGGCCGCCTCTGGCGGGCTGGTTCGGGGGAGGTATTCACCATCCCGGCTATAATCAAAGTACTTTCCATATTTGGTCTGATCCTCGTCCTCAACCGGTTGAAGATTGCATTGAGCATCGCACTTTTCATCGGCTCCCTGATCCTGGGAATCTGGATGCAACTCGGGCCCGCCCGATTGCTGGAAAGCGCCTTCGGCAGTCTTGTGGACCTTCAGACCATCAGCCTGATCCTGATCGTGGGGATCATACTGCTCATGAGCCGACTCATGAAGGAGACGGGGCACCTGGATAGGATCGTCACGAGCTTCAGTGCCTTGTCAAAAGATCCACGGGTTGCAGGGTCCGTGATGCCGGCATTGATAGGTCTTCTTCCCATGCCGGGAGGAGCCCTCTTTTCCGCGCCCATGGTGGATACGGCCCTGTGCAAAAACGAAATGTCCGGGGAGGAGAAGACCGCGGTAAATTATTGGTTCCGACACATCTGGGAATACTGGTGGCCACTTTACCCGGGGGTGGTGCTTGCGGTGGCCTTGCTCAAGGTGGAGGCCTGGCGGTTCATGATCATCATGCTCCCCATGACGCTGGTGTCGGTCTTTGCCGGTGTATTCTTCATCCTGAGACCCCTTGGCAAAACTCAAGAAAGGGGCGACGGCGTCTTTTCCTCCAAAGATATGCGGGGGTTCCTCTGGGAGATCATGCCTATCCTCATTGTCGTGGGCGTTATTCTGGCCCTGGGCGGCGTGACGGGTCTGCTTGAAATGATGGGGATTCAAGTCAAGATCCCGGGGTCGGTCTCCATCCTTCCGGGTCTTGCTGCCTCGACCCTATGGATAGGCTTCGTGAACCGCATAAAAATGAGAAAAGTCTTTCAGGAAGCCACAAGCAAGGGGGTCCTGCCCATGCTGCTCCTGGTGGTCTCCATCATGGTTTTCAAGGGCGTGATGAACGACAGCGAGGCGGTCATCCAGATACGAAATGAATTGATGGCCTACAGGATTCCCGTTATCATGGTCATCTTGATCATGCCGTTTCTTTCCGGCCTGATTACGGGAATAGCCATCGGCTTTGTCGGGACCTCCTTTCCATTGATTATTCCCATGTTTCCAACGACCGACCTCTTCACCTACCTTTCATGGGCTGCTATGGCCTACTCCTTCGGGTACATGGGCATGATGCTCTCGCCCGTCCATCTCTGTCTGCTTGTCACCAAGGACTATTTCAAGGCGGGCCTGGCGCGCAGCTACAAATACCTTTTTCTGCCTGTGCTGGCGGTTATGGTGACTGCGCTCTTGTTGTTCGCAGCATCAAGATTGATGGCTTCGTAAAAAGCTAATTTATACTACAAGCGGCAGCCTATGAGCAACAAAGTTGAGCCGAACCTGAAACTCTTTTTCAGACCCTTTCTAAACACTTCGGAGGGAATGGACGACTATTTGGGGTCTAGCGTAAATTCTAGAAGCGCGTGGGGTTTGGAGACGTAAACCCCAAATAGTCGTCCATGTCGGCGTCTATTGCCAAGTGCACTATGAGAAAGTATCCGAAAAAGAGCCTCACGCCCGGCTCGTTGACTTCGGCAGAAAAGAAGACTTCGTTGGAAGTCCAATCTCTGCGTTGCGCTTCATCTTCAGTCACTGCGACGTACCTAACTGTACGTCTCATTCCTAAAGATTCGCACGCCTTAATCTTGGCTCCTTTTACTGTGCCATCCAGCTTGAGGACTTTCTACAAGTTCATCAAGATTTATGTGATGTGTTTTTCCTTGCAATCAATTGGAACGGAAAAGTACTAGGATGTTGTCGCAATTTCTGGGGAGATTTTGGTGGCAATGTGTTTAGTGATGGGTTTATTGACGCACTCAACAATGAAAAGCTCAATTACGCTAGGGGCATGCTTCTAGGAATCGATGAAGAAAGAGATGATATCCCGTGCAATACTTGCGACATCTACTTGGCTATGAGGACAAATGCGAACTGGATAGATGGGAGTGCAAGTGTAAGAAACAAAATCAATGCTGTATTGTCTAGGCTTACTCCTCAGCCTTTATTTTTCATCTCACCTCTGCGGTCTGTCATCCCCTCTCTGTTGCCTGTCATTAGACTTCTGCATGCGGTCCTCCGACAGTCCTCCTCTGTTCCCTGATTTCTTGACCTTGTCCTTTGAATCATGTCCCCTGACCACGGCCTTCTGCCTTCTATCTTCCGACTT
>JBAPTR010000098.1:0-14666 GCA_049282265.1 Desulfatiglandaceae bacterium
ATATCCTCTATGCCCAGGGCTACCGATCAACGGACAGGGTCTTTATTCCTTTTGGCTACAACATCTTTGTTGCATTCTGGGCAGGGCACTACGGGGCGGAAAAACTGGGATGCGAAGTGGTTCCCGGTGGCGTCCTCAACACGGAGGCGCGTCTCCTGAAAATGCAGGAACTCAGGGCTACCGCCATGATGGCCACCCCCACCTATGTGCTGGGCATGGCGGACACGGCTCGAAAAAAACTGGGGATTGACCCGGCAAAAGACCTCACTATTGAAAGGATTACCTGTGCCGGCGAACCCGGTGCAAGCATCCCCGCAACCAAAAGGCGCATGGAAGAGGCCTGGGGCGCCAAGGTGTATGACCACATAGGAGCCACGGAGATCGGGGCCTGGAGTTATGAGTGCCAGGAACAGCCGGGAGGATTGCATGTGAACGAAGGGCTTTTTCTTGTCCAGATAGAAGACCCGGAGACTGGCGATATCATTGAAGAACCGGGCAAACCCGGCAAGATGATCATCACGGCGTTTGACCGCATCGCACAGCCCTGCATCAGGTTTGATTCCAAGGATATCATCATGTGGCATGAGGATCAGTGCCCCTGCGGCCGCACCTACCGCCTGATCAAAGGCGGCGTCATCGGACGCGCCGACGACATCACCAAGGTCAAGGGGGTCCTGCTTGCCCCCACCGCCATTGAAGAGGTGGTGAGAGGGATTCCCGAGCTGAGTGATGAATACGAGGTCACTGTGACCAAAAAGGGCGATACCGACGACATCTCCCTCAAGGTGGAACTCCAGCCGGAAGCTGAAGGCCGCAAAGATCAAGTCCTGGCAATCCTGAATGATCACTTGCGGGTCAAGACCAACTTGAGGTATAATATTTTTTTTCACACCTACGGCTCGTTGCCCAGGTATGATGTCAAGGCCAGGCGATTCAAAGACTTGAGAAAAGGCCACTAGAGGGGCGAAGACACCATGGACACAGTAGACCTGGCAGGGCTCAAAAAACTCATCGAAGAAATAGAAAAGGCTGCAAAGGCATTGATCCAAAAAGCCGGGGGTATCCAGGCCATAGAGCGAAACGCCGATCGTATCCTTGCCAGTACCAAGATGCTCCAGATCAATGTGAGCGATATCCCTGAGTAGCGTTTTTTCAGTTCCGGATAGGGCGTGGAGGAGTCAATAGGCAACCACATAAAAAAGAGGAGGGTTTCATGATTTCGCTAAGTGTAAACGGAAAGGATTACCAGGTGAATGCGCCGGGCGACACCCCATTGCTTTGGGTCTTGAGGGAGGAGCTGGGGCTTACCGGCACCAAGTACGGCTGTGGGATCGGGGAATGCGGCTCCTGTACGGTCCATGTGAACGGGAAGGCGGAGCGGTCATGTTCCGTATCCCTCAGTGACGTGAAAGGGAAAAAGATCACCACCATAGAAGGGCTTCCAGAGGATCATCCGGTCAAGAAGGCCTGGACCCAAGAGCAGGTTGTCCAATGTGGGTACTGCCAGCCCGGGGTCATGATGCAGCTTGCCTCTCTCCTTGACGAAGGCCCAAACCCCGAAGCAGAGAAAATCATTGATGCAATGGATGATGTGATCTGCCGATGTGGAACCTATGCGCGCATGAAACGGGGCATAAAGACGGCAATTCAGACCATGAGAAAGGAGGGCAAGTAGCCATGGAAAGGTCTATGACACGTCGTGCATTTCTAAAAAAATCGATGGCCGCTACCGGGCTGACTATCGCGGTCTCTGTAACTCCCTTTGGATTCAAACTGCTGAATGCCTCGGGAAAGGGTCAGATTGAAGGTTTCGAACCCAGTGCATGGTTTGAGATAACTCCCGACAACAGGATTTCCATAACCATAGGGCCATCAGAGATGGGACAAGGGACCCATACCTCTCTCGCCATGGTCATCGCCGATGAACTGGAAGCGGACTGGAGCCTCGTAAAAGTCCACCAGGGCGAGGCAAGAAAAGCGTTTATAAACCCTATTCTGCACAGCCAGCTCGCTGTGGCGAGCGCAAGCGTGAGGGGATTTTATGCGCCCCTTCGAAAAGTAGGTGCAGCCGGAAGGGCCGTACTCGTTAAGGCGGCCGCGGCCACCTGGAAGGTCCCGGAAAAGGACTGCGAGGCAATAAACGGTTTGGTGAGACTTAAGAAAGGCAATCAAAGCCTCACCTACGGAGAGCTCTGCCTGAAAGCGGCCAAGCTTCCATTGCCGAAGGATCCTCGCCTGAAGAAAGAAAGTGAGTTCAGGTACATGGGCAAATTTATTCCCCGCCTGGATATCCCGCCGAAGGTCAGCGGCAAGGCCGTGTACGGGATTGACTTTAAGGTCCCTGACATGCTTTTTGCCGTTCTCGATCGACCGCCCGCCTATGGTGCGAAACCCATCTCCTTCGATCAAAAGGCGGCCGAGGCGGTAAAAGGGGTGAAAAAGGTCTTTCCCATCCCCCAGGGCGTGGTGGTGTGCGCCGAATCACTCGACGCGGCCTGGAAAGGAAGGGATGCCCTGCACGTGAAGTGGGACAAGGGAGCCCTTCCGGAGATGGACAATGCCTACATTGAAAAGAGCCTGATGGCGGACCTGGACAAACCAGGCTCCATAGCCGAAAACAAGGGGGATGCCAAGAAGGCCCTGCTCGGGGCCGCGAAAAAGGTGAACGCCACCTATTTTGTGCCCTTCGTGGCCCACGCCAACATGGAACCCATGAACTGCACGGCCCATGTTCGCAAGGATGGATGCGATATCTGGGCGCCCACACAGGGCCAGACGGTTCCTCAAATGATTGCATCCAAAATAACAGGGCTGCCTATTGAGAAAATCGCTGTACATACGACCTATATGGGCACAGGCCTCGGGCGACGCGCTGCACCGGATTTTATTATTGAGGCCCTCATTATCGGGAAGGTTCTCGGGAAGCCCGTGAAGGTTATTTGGACGAGGGAGGAAGACATGAAGCACGATCTTTATCGTGCCGCAATGTCTCACAGAATTGAGGCGGGCCTCGACGATCGGGGCAGGTTGACGGCATGGTCCCATAAGGCCGTCGCCGGTTCCATTATGAAGGATATCAACCCAAAGGGAATAAAAAACGGCGTGGATATCATGAGCCTCTGGGGTCTTCTGGATTTTCCCAACTCAATTGAAAACCGCATCTCTTATGACATACCCAATTTTCTGGTTCATTTCCTGATATCAGATCTCCCTATCCCCGTTGCCCCCTGGCGATCCGTACAGAACGGCCCCAACGCCTTTGTCATTGAGTCCTTCATGGACGAATTGGCCCATGCAGCGGGAAAAGATCCACTGGACTTCCGCCTGGAGGCACTCAAAACAAATAAACGCGCCACGAGGGTCCTGGAAGCGGTTGCCGGGATAGCAGACTGGGGAAAATCCCTGCCCAAAGGGCAGGGACGCGGCATCGCCCAGCATGCCTGCTTCGGATCCTATCTGGCCCAGGTGGCAGATGTTACGGTAAATGAAAAGGACGGGACATTCAAGGTTGATCGTGTTTTTGCCGCTGTTGACTGCGGCCCCGCGGTAAACCCCTTCAATATCAAGACCCAGATAGAGGGTGCCATTGTCATGGCCTTGAGCACCGTGTTGCGGGAAGAGGTCATGTTTTCAAATGGTGGCGTCAAATCGGCCAATTTCGATGATTACAACCCGATCAGGATAACGGAGATCCCGGATATCGAGGTCCATATCGTCAAGAACAACGATAAGATAGGTGGGATCGGAGAGCCGGGGGTACCTCCCCTGGCGCCTGCCGTCGGCAATGCCATTTTTAACGCTACCGGTGCACGCCTCAGACGCATCCCCATGACGCCTGAGCGTGTTCTGGAGGCACTCAAGGCGTAAAGTTGGTGTGAAGGCCCGAGCGTCTGCATCCCTGAAAGCGATACCTGCTTTACAGGGGTGCAGACGCAATCCCGATTCCCCTTCCTTCCCCTCATAAGAGACAGCCTTTCCATCGCTCACAGTATCGCCGGCAACCTATTATCTTTATTGGCCATGAGAAATTCGGATGAAGATGCCAACATTGATGGAATCGTGAAAAGTCCGTCCCAGGACTTTTTACTGACCGTCCACGGGCACAGCGATGACTTTTTGCAAAGTCATCAACATTGAGAAATTTGATTTTCGATAAAGGGCACCTTATATTCTTGTGATAGAAGCCGACCCGGAAATCGGTCGAGCGCAGTTGTTGACCCCAAGGGAGTAATCTCATGAATATGATGAAAATATTCTCGATTGTAGGGATCCTTGTCTTGACGGGTTGCGCCCATGTCATCTCCAAGGAGGCCTTGCAGGATGTGGATCAGGACCTTTCTTTCGGCGAGATCCTGGAGAACCCTGAGGCCTACACCGGGAAGTCCGTCCTCCTGGGAGGCAATATCATCGAAACCCTGACCCTCCCGGACAAGACGCTCATCCTGGTCCTGCAACGCCCTTTGGGCTTCAGAAAAAGGCCGGCCACAGACGGGGCTTCTGAGGGCAGATTCATTGTCGAATCAAGCGGTTTTCTGGATCCAGCTATCTACAGTGAAGGTCGGAAGGTCACAGTTGTAGGGAGCATTCAGGGGAAGGAAGTGCGTCCACTGGGGAAAACGACCTATGCCTACCCGGTGATCGCCGGTAAAGAAATCTATCTCTGGCCCAGAGAAGAACCCGCGGCTCCGCCCAGATTCTATTTCGGGTTCGGCTTCGGAACAAGCTTTTGAGGTAGGAAAATGAAGAAGATATTGATCCTGATGACGGGCCTGGTACTCCTTTCGGGGTGTGCCCACGTGATATCGAGGGCCACCCTGGACGAAGCGAACCAGAACGTTACCTTTGCAGAACTGCGGCAGGATCCGTCCCGCTTTCTCGGGACCATGGTGATTCTGGGCGGGGTGATTGTAAAGACCGTCCCCGAGAAAACCGGAACGCTTCTCGAGGTCTATCAGACCCGGACGGATAGATGGGGCGAACCGCTGGACCTGGACCATTCCGGGGGGCGTTTTCTGGCCTACTACAGGAAATTCCTGGACAGTGAAATCTGGAGCAAGGGCCGAAAGGTGACTTTAGCAGGCAAGGTGGAGGGGGAGAAGACCCGAAGGCTGGGGAAATTGGATTATCGATATCCCTACATAAGGGTCCAGGAAATCCACCTTTGGAGAAAAGTGGCACCCATGTACGCGCCCTACCCCGGGTATCCCTGGGGACCTTGGGGTCCATGGAACCCGTTGTGGGACCCCTTCTGGTATCCCTACCGGGACTGGTACCCGCCATACCGGCACCACCGTCGTTAGGAAAAGAATCATGGTTTTCACGAACGGCGGTTAGTTCCTTGTTAATCGCCGGCAGAAATTCTTCGTTATGATAGGGGCCTAGCGGGTTCCCTGTGGCGTAGCCGGCAATGGCGACAATATCCGCTCCAGCCTGAAAATGAACTTGCCATACCTGCAGCTTTTCAAGGTAATGAAACAATACCTGATTGTTTTTGAAGCATATCAACACGGCCCTTCAAAAGAAATTGATAAGGAGGAAAGAATGAAACTGTTCAGAATGCTGTTGGTTGTCTCAGTGTTGTTTTTCGCCGTTTCATCAATAGCGGTGGCAGGAGATTTTGATTGGTTCAGGGGATTTAACATCAGAGCCGAAGCGGATCCTTCAGGCTTCAGGGCAAGGCTTGAGTCCCGTTTTCAGATAGGCGACCTGCAAGTCAAGACCGTGCTAGGCAATGTTGAAAGCCCCGCGGACGCCTATATGGTCCTAAGGCTCGGGGAGATGTCAGGCCGCCCTACAGCCCGTGTAGTGGAGCAATACAGGGCCCACAGGGATAAAGGCTGGGGGGTACTCGCCAAGAGCCTGGGGATCAAGCCCGGATCAAGGGAATTCCATGCCCTGAAACGCGACCAGGACCTTTACAGCGGCGATCATAAAGGAAAAGGGAAAGGAAAGGGCAAGGGTCGAAAGTAGGAGCGGGGGGTCACAACCAATCATGCTTGATTGTGACCCTCTTCCTTTCTCACGGCAATGATTCGAATATCTTCCGGCATTCCTCCTCCGGGAAGGCGCGGAAGGTCTCCGTGCGGATGGCACCCTGCGCACCCATGGCAAGCGCCAACTTGGCCGCAGTTTCGTCGTCCGGGCCTTCGGCAATGACTATGGCATCATAGCGGCCCAGTATCAGGTAGAATTCCTTCAGCTCGGCGCCCATGGCCCGAAAAGCCTGCTTGGCCGCGTCGAGCCTGGCGGGGGCTTCCTTAATCTTCTCCATGCCCTGTTTCGTGTAGCGAATCAACGTAATATATGTTCCCATGGTTTTGCCTCCTTTACTCCTAGAGGTTTGGGTGCCTCCCCTGCCGCGGGTAACGGCAGGGGAGTATTCAAATGATCAACCGGACAAGGTCTTCAGCATCTCTTCTTTAACAGCTATCTCGCCATAACCATCCCTCCTTTTTTTCCTGAGAGTATTAAAACGACTCCTCTTCAAGCAGTGATCGGAAGATGTCGCTTCTTGGGCCATATTCTGAGAATGGTTGGGCCTCCAAAAGGGAACAGCGCCCTCCTGGAGGCATCACATTACCATCCTCCGGGACATGCCTTTCATGGCTGACCTCCAATGAGCCGGATATTCTTCTATGTTTTGCACTCCAGGGCCGCCTTCAGCATTTCAGGGGTCACCGGATTGCCCCCGATCCCCTGTTTTCAAGAGGGATTTCCTCAATGACACGCCATGTGTGAGGCTGAAGATTTTCTTTCGGAGCGGGACGGGCCTCGATTTCCGCTACGGTCTCGGTGACACGCGAGATCATCTGCTTTGAATGAGAAAACAATAGGGCAAAGAAAAATATGAGAGGAACTGAAGGCGAAGATAAATTTCCTGCTTCAGATCAAGCTGCTGAATAGGAGATGAGAATATGAATATTCGGTTGGTAACAAAGACGATATTTGTGTGTGACTCCTGGCGGGCAACACTCCCCGTCAGGAGCAGGATAGGCACATCTTGAGAGGTTTCGTCATCATGGTGCCACCCCGTAAATGGATGTCGGTCACCAAGAATGAATAGCGCTCATTTTATTCCCCGAAGGATAAGCAAGTCAAGACAAATCCGATGCATGGGTGCCACGGAGACCTTTTGCCAAAAACACTTGACACCGTTATTTCATACGGCTAATATTTATATATATCGAATAATTTGCGGAAAAAATAATAACAAACCGAAATTGGAGCGCTTTTTGCCCACTTCCTTGGGAGGTGTCCTATCGACAAACTGGATGTGCAGATTCTTGAGTTCCTGCAGGGGAACGGTCGGATGAAGAATGCGGAAATGGCCCGTGATCTGGGGGTCGCTCAATCCACCCTCCTGGAACGGGTTCGCCGGCTGGAGGAACAGGGCCTGATTACCGGCTACCGGGCCATCATCGACCCTGAAAAACTGGGGTTGAACATCCAGGCCTTTGTCTCCGTGAGCATGCAGAGGCATGCGGCGGAGACCATCAGGAGGTTCGAGGAGGGCGTCAGGAAACTCAACGGCGTTCGGGCCTGCTACCACCTGACCGGACGGTTCGATTACCTGCTCCACGTGGCAGTGAAGGACCTGGAGGACCTGGGAAAACTGGTCAAGACGGAAATAGCCGGTCTGGACGGTTATGGAAAATCGGAGACGTTTGTGATTTTTTCCGAAGTTAAACCCGACGAAGGCGTCCCCATTGACGCTACAATGAAGAAATAAGGAGAAAGGCTATGCAGAAGAAAAAACTCATGGTTCATGATTTCATGAAAATGAAAAAGGAAGGCGAGAAGGTCACCTGGATCACTTCATACGATTTCCCCACCGCCCAATTTGCCGAGGCGGCCGGGATGGATATGATCCTCGTGGGGGACTCCCTGGGTATGTGTGTCTACGGCTACGAGAGTACGGTGCCGGTCACTATGGATCAGTGCATCGTCCACAGCGAGGCCGTGCGCAGGGGCGCCCCCGATACCTTCGTGGTGGGCGACATGCCCCTGGGAAGCTATCAGGTTTCCGATGCGGAGGCGGCCTTAAATGCCATCCGATTTCTCAAGGAAGCCAAGGTGGATGCCGTCAAGCTGGAAGGAGGGAAACGGGTCCTTTCAAGGATCAGGGCCATTCTCGATGCGGGGATCGTGGTCATCGGACACATCGGTCTCACACCCCAGAGCTCCGGCCAGATCGGGGGACACAAGGCCCAGGGAAGGACCGAGGAATCCGCCAGGCTCGTCATCGAGGACGCCCTGGCCATCGAGGAGGCCGGGGCCCAGATGCTGCTCATTGAAGCGGTACCCCCTGAAGTAGCGGGCTTCATCACCCGAAAGCTCAAGATTCCGGTCTTCTCCATCGGCGCGGGCGGCGATTGCGACGGCCAGCTCCTCATCGTTTCCGATCTCATCGGACAATTCACTGCTTTCACCCCGAAATTCGTGAAGCAGTACGCCAATGTGGCGGTAGTGGTAACCAATGCCCTCAAGGCCTATGTCAAAGACGTCCGGAGCGGGGCCTTCCCAACGGATGATCACTGCTATCACATGATAAAGGGCGAAGACGCGAAACTTTCAGGACTTATCAAGGAATATGAATAGGGAAGGGAAACACCATGACTGATTTAAGGAACCGGCTGAAAATATCCCAAGATCGATTGGAAGACATAAACAAGTTTCTGCTCGACCCCAATAACGAGCTCATCAATGAACTCCTCAAGATCGTCGAGAAATACGGCGGGCCGGAAGAGATCAACCGGAAGGCCGCAGAAGCCCGAGATCTTGAAAATCTCAAGGGACGTCTGAAGGAGAAGCATTCTCCCTATCTGGCCGATATTGAATGGCTGGAAGAGCAGAGAGAGAAAAGGGCCTTTGTCAACATCTCGGACTATCGGAGAAATATCCTGGGAGGAAAGGCCGATTCCATGGAATTCAATAGGGACACAGCCGTCACCCTGGAAATATCGGCCCTCCAGTTTTTCCCCTGGCTCATTGTCGAGGCGAAACAGGCCATCGAACGGCAACAGCTCATGCCGGGCCGCTACATCCGGGTCCGGAACATGAAGGAGCAGGTCGAAGACCAGGGCGATATCCTGGCCGTGGCCGCGGCCATGCAGGTCGTGGGTGCCAGCTACGTGGAAACCCTGGATACCAAAGGCACCGACGGATCAAACGTCCACCTGGGCGGACCGGAGACTATTACCGGTTACTTTGGAGGCGTGGGCCAGCCCAACGATCACCCCCTGAAGTGGGTGGACGAGTATCTCCATTACTACACGGAGTACGGCATCCGCCAGGTACTCAACATCAATCCGGGGACGGTTTTCCTTGCGTACATGCTGCACAAGCTCGGCGTTGACAACGAATTCAAAATCTCCGTTTTCATGGGAAATGACAATCCGTTTGCCGTCCTCTGGACCCTGGCAGGCGCCAAGCTTTTTTCCCGCGATGATGGAACCACCAGCCTTATCGGATTGAATTTCTCAAACTCGGTGAACAACGCAACCATCCTGGCGTGTGACGCCATACGTAAGGCCATGGGGTTCACGGATGTCGTGCGGTTTGAACACCACATCACCGAGACCTGGAAATCCATTGTCATCCAGCCCTACAACAGGCGCGACGAACTCGTGGAGATCGCAAAGACAGTGCCCAATATCTCGGCCAAACATGAGGGCGGAAACGTTGAGACCGAAAAAATGCGGGAGCATCCAACGGATATCCTGGATTATTTCATGCCCAAGGAAGAGATCTTCAAGCAGGGACTCATGGAGGCCATGGAGCAAAACTACCTGGACAAGCACGATGCCGTCAATTCCACGGCCGACGCATTGACAAACGCCGGGATCGATGTGGTCTGTGCAAGGAACCTCCACCGTTAGTGGTGTAAGAGGCTGTCGAAAAGCATCCATCTGCTGCGTTACCCTCATCTCTCGTCACTGCGGCGTACGAAGCAGTACGCCTCACTCCTTGAGATTTTGGAAGCCTTACATGTGGACATTTTTCGACAGCCTCAAGAATCTTGAGAAATGCAACGTATTTCATAAACAAGGGGAGGTTTTGTGCCCTGGATGCTTCTAAAGGTGTCAACATGACCAACAGGATAACTTCGTTGTATTCCAGGACAACGGCGACCATGAAGCACTCCTTCATCCGCCAGATCCTGAAGGTGACCAAAGGAGTGCCCGGGATGATCTCCTTTGCCGGGGGACTTCCCAGCCCGGAGGCATTCCCAAAGGAGCTGCTTGCCGATCTCTTTGCCGGAGTTATTCGCGAAGAAGGAGATGAAGTGCTCCAGTACGGGGCCAGCGACGGCGACAAGGTCTTCAAGGATATCATCAAGGACTTTGAGGAGGTCCCCTACCTGGCCGATGATGAAATCATGATCACCGTGGGGTCAACCAACGGCATATACTATTTTACCCGAACCCTGGTGGACCCGGGGGATGTCGTCGTCTGCGAGGCCCCCGGGTTTCCCGGTTCCCTGGCGGCCATGGAGGCCTGCGGCGCGCGCATGATCGGCGTGGAGATGGACGAACTGGGGATGATACCGGGGCAGTTGCAGGCGACACTCAAAGGGCTGTTTGACAAGGGAAAACGCGTCAAGTTCCTCTATGTGATCCCTGAATTCCAGAATCCCACGGGAAAGACCATGGACCTGGAACGCCGCCGCAGGATCATCGAGATCGCCAGGGAATTCGATCTCCCGGTCCTCGAGGACCAGCCTTATCGTGAACTCCGTTACAGTGGGGAGAGGATCATCACCTTGTGGGAACTGGCCCGGACCGAGTTTGATGACCCCAAACGGGTGACCATTGCCAAGTCCTTTTCCAAAATCCTGGGGCCCGGCCTGAGATTGGGTTTCGCGGCAGGCCCCCCGGAGATGCTCGGCCCAATGGTCAAATGGGCCCAGAAGACCACCGTGAGCCCCGACTGCGCCACCCAACGCGTTACAGCTCGGTTCATTGAAAAGGGACTCATGCGGGAGCATATCAAGAAGATCATCGGTCTCTACCGGCCCAGGCGGGATGCCATGCTGGAGGATTTGAAGCGACATATGCCTGACGGTGTCTCATGGACCGTTCCCGAGGGAGGCATGTTCATCTGGGTGAGCTTTGACAAGGGTGTGGACACCGACCAACTTTTTGAGCGCGCCATCGAACAAAAGGTCGCCTTTATTCCAGGGAGCAAATTCTACCCGGAAGGGGCTGAAAAGACAAACGAGATGCGCCTCAATTTTTCCTATTCGAGCGTGGACTTGATCCACGAGGGCATCAAACGCCTGGGAACATTGCTCCGCTGATCAGCCAGGTGCTCCCATTCGAAAATATCCACCACCGGCCCTTCCGCATCAGACTGATGCCTCAATGCAACAATACACCGCAATCTTGCGGGAGGATATTGTAACCGCCCGCAATGATTTTGAAGCAGAATTTTATTAAGTGGGTATCCAGTTTGCTCAACCAAGCACTATATGTTGTGCAAAAAATAAACGCTGCCCTTTGAAGCATTTTGGCACGTGACGTGACGCCTATAGTAGATTATGCTTTGTTATTACGCCGAAATACCTATAACTGCTTGACATCACATGGAAACACTACTGCATACAAAGATCCTTGGGGAGACTGTTTATGGGCCGCTTCATTAAATTCAGAAAAGTAGCCTTTATTACTGTGACATGTCCCTAAAATTCCAGAGGAACAATGAGAAATAATTCTGATAACAGTGACCGACGGGAGCCCGCCGCCGGCACGCTGGGCACTTTCGGGGGAGTTTTCACCCCCAGCATTCTGACCATCCTCGGTATTATCCTTTTTTCGAGACTAGGCTATATTGTTGGCAGTGCCGGCCTCAGCCGGGCACTGGTCATCCTTTTGATCGCAAACGCCATATCAGTCGTCACCTCCCTTTCGCTTTCAGCCATTTCAACCAACATCCGAGTCAAGGTCGGCGGCGTTTACTACCTGATATCCAGAACGCTCGGCCAGGAATTCGGTGGCGCCATCGGCATCGTCATGTTTCTGGCCCAGTCGGTATCCATTGCGTTCTATTGCATCGGCTTCGGCGAGGTGTTGGCAGCTATCGTATCCATCGGAAACGTAAAACTGTTTACACAAATTGTCGCCTTTATATCCGTGGCGGTCCTGTTCGCCTTTGCCTGGATGGGGGCTGACTGGGCCACACGGTTCCAATATGTGGTAATGGCCCTTCTCGGTGCGGCCCTGGTTTCGTTTTTTATCGGCGGTATAACCAACTGGAATACGGGACTTCTTGTCAAAAACTGGTCGACCCCTGAAAACGGGCTCCCGTTTTGGACGCTGTTTGCCATCTATTTTCCGGCGGTAACCGGATTTACCCAGGGATCCAGCATGTCCGGGGACTTGAAAGATCCCAGCAAAAGTCTCCCCGTGGGAACATTGCTTGCCGTCGGTATATCCATTCTGATCTACTTTGGCTCGGCGGTGCTGCTGGCCGGATCTATTCCAGAAAACACCCTTATCAGTGATTATGCGGCAATGAAACAGGTATCGCTGGTGCGATTTCTGATAGATGGCGGCGTCATTGGCGCGACCCTGTCTTCCGCAATGGCCTCATTTCTGGGTGCCCCACGTATTTTGCAGTCCCTGGCCGCCGACCGTATTTTTCCCTTTCTCCTTCCTTTTGCCAAAGGATCCGGGCCGGCCAACAATCCACGAAAGGCGATACTGCTCTCTTTCGGGATCGCTTTGGCAACGATTGGGCTTGGCCAGCTAAACATTATCGCTCCGGTGGTCTCTATGTTTTTCCTGGTGTCATATGGTCTTTTGAATTATGCCACCTATTATGAAGTTCATGCCGCCAGCCCCTCTTTTCGGCCTCGTTTCCGGTGGTTCCATGCCCACCTGAGCCTGATTGGCGCCTTGGCCTGTCTGGGAATGATGATGACCATTGATCTTACGGCAGGCATTGTCGCCGTTTCGGTTTTGTTTGCCATCTATCATTACTTAAAGCGAACGTCTGGGCCCGCTCGCTGGGCGGACAGCCAGCGTTCCTATCATCTCCAGAGGGTTCGGGAGCATCTTTTGTCCGCTGCAGCCGAACCGGAGCATCCCCGCAACTGGCGTCCGCAGATGCTGTTGTTTTCGGAAGACCCCAATCGCCGCAAACCACTTTTGGATTTCGCTTCCTGGATCCAGGGCGGCAGCGGTTTTACAACCGTGGTCCGCATCCTGGAAGGAGATGGCGCTCGTATACTCCGGCAGAAAGAAGAGGCCGAATCCGAACTGCAAAAAATAATTCAGGAACACGGCATTTCGGCATTTTCACTCGTGCTGACGTCACCCGATCTGTCTGTCGGGCTCCATTCACTGATCCAGGCCTTTGGTATCGGACCGCTCCGGGCCAATACCGTCTTATTAAACTGGATGGAAGAGGTACCGCCGGGCATTCCACAATCCCGCAAGGAGCCGTATGGCCGAAACCTGCGAGCCGCTTTTCGACTCGGTCGTAACATCTTGATTTTAGACGCGAAGCCAAAGGTCTGGGAAGCGCTTGAAACCGTTCCGCCGGAAAAACGCCGGATCGATGTCTGGTGGTGGGGCGATGCTACCAGTGAGCTGATGCTCCTGTTTGCCTATTTGATGACCCGCAGTGATGTATGGGCGGACGCAACAATCCGGGTTCTTGCAGTTTGCCCTGAACCGGAATCGGAACAAACGATTGAGAATATTCGCAAGATACTAGATGATATCCGCATTGAAGCTAAGCTCGAAGCGGTCATAGTACCGAATGCAGAAGCCGTCACCGCTCGGTCAAAGGACGCCTCAATGGTATTTCTTCCTTTTCGCCTGAAGGGAAACCAGCCCCTGGATCCTTTCGGCGGTTTTCTGGAAGAACTCCTCCCTCAGTTGCCGCCGGTGGCGCTCCTGATGGCAGCCGAAGATATTGATCTGGATGCTGAACCGGAGGAGGGCAAAGCCGCGGACATTGCTGCGGCCACGGATGCGCTGGAAGATGCGCGTAAAAAGGCCCTCAAAAAGGAAGAAGCCGCCGATAAAGCGCAAGTGCAGGCAGAGCAGAAGCTCCAGAAAGCAGAGGAAGCGGCTCTGTCTAAAACAGATGCAGAAAAGCTTGAACGACTCAAACTGGAAGCCGACGAGGCGCAGAAAACAGCAGAACAGGCTTCCCGAAAAGCCGCCAAGACAGCAGCAAAAGCAGAAACCGCCGCCCGGGACGCAGAGGCTGCCGGAGTGCAGCTTCCCGACTCGGAAAACTTATGAGTATAGCGGTTTCTATAAATAAAGTTGTGGAAAAATGCAATCTTAGGAGGACAGTTACCATGCTCAGGTTCATCAGGAAGCGCACAGAAAAGGTCGGTCTGGCCCCGGGGACCCTGGTCCATGTGGGAGAGAAAAAGGCGGATCATGTGAGAATACGGGTCATCGACTACGACCAGGAGAACCTTGAAGAGAGGGAACTGCAGTCCATTGACGAATGTATGCCATACAGGGATAAACCCACCGTGACCTGGATCAATATCGACGGGCTTCATGACGTGGATGTGATCGAGAAGATCGGCAAAACCTTCAACCTGCACCCCCTGGTGCTGGAGGACATCGTGAATACCGACCAGCGCCCGAAAATGGAAGATTATGAGAACTGTATCTTCATCATTTCCAAGATGCTGTCCT
>JBAPTR010000099.1:0-2181 GCA_049282265.1 Desulfatiglandaceae bacterium
AAAGAAATATATCCTAATGCGGTTATTATCATCTTAACCCATCACGATTTACCGGAATACCAAGAGGCGGCATATCAAAATGGGGCGCAGTATTTTCTTTCGAAGGAAACAACAGGAGCGGAAGAGATTGTTGGATTGGTCGAGATACTACTCGCCGGTGAAAGAGGTCAGGGATCAATCAGTATTGACTCACTGAAGTGCTAAATCCTTCGGCCGTCATGAAAAATATGGAGACGGGACGGGCGGATAACCAGGGAAATAGTTTCACCTAACTGAAATGAGTCCTCTTTGGCGGCCCTCGCCGTGAGACTGGTAGATCCCAGTCTGGTGTGGATGTACTTTTCAGCACCAACATCGGTTACCACCTCCACCTTTGCCCTGAGACCTCTCTCGGCTTCACGAACCACTGTTATATCCTCGGGACGGACGCCTATTTCCAACTCTCCGTTCCCAAAACGCAAATCATCATGAACATATTCAAGATGAAAATCCTGGGTTTTAATAATGAATCGCCCTTTCTGTTCTGTCATTATGCCTTTAAATAAATTGATCATAGGAGACCCGATGAAAGTGGCCACAAATGTATCTGCGGGTTTGTTATAGATGATTTCAGGTCGGTCTATCTGATGGACTTTCCCTTCTCGCATAACAATCACTTTGTCCCCAAGCGTCATGGCCTCCACCTGATCATGGGTCACATAGAGAGTAGTGGTTTGGATCTGCTTGTGAAGTTTTTTGAGCTCCAGCCGGACATTGACCCGTAAACGTGCATCCAGATTACTCAGGGGCTCATCGAGGAGAAATATGTTCGGACGTCTGACCAGGGCTCTGCCCATGGCAACACGCTGCCTCTGTCCCCCTGAGAGTTCCTTCGGCCTTCTGTCAAGCAGTTCCGTAATCCCCAAAAGCCTTGCTGTCTCCATGATCCTTTTTCCAATCATTTCCTTGGGTACGCCCCGCATCCGAAGACCAAATCCCAGATTTTGGGCCACGGTCATATGGGGATAGAGCGCGTAATTTTGAAAGACCATGGCCACATCCCGTTCTCTCGGGGAGAGGTTTGTTACGGATCGGTCGTCAATAAAGACAGTGCCTTGGTCCTGAAGGGTCAAGCCGGCGATGATTTCCAATAACGTACTTTTCCCACAGCCCGAAGGGCCGAGAAGAACACAGAATTCCCCATCTTCCACGTGAAAGTCTATCCGGGACAGGGCAACCACTTTCCCAAATCGTTTGCTGATATTCTTGATTCCCAGTGAGGCCATTCTTTTATCCTTTAATCCCTCCGGCAGACAATCCCGTAACAATCCGCCTTTGGAAAACCAGAACCATGATGACCAATGGCGCTGTTGTAACAAAAGAAGCAGCCGCTATCTCACCCCATGGGACCGTATATTCTCCCTGAAACAAGGCAATTCCCACAGGCATTGTCTGTCTCGCCGGATCGGTCATGATCAGGAGGGCGAGGAAAAATTCGTTCCAGGCATAAATAAAACACAAGATGGAGGCTGTAAACAGCCCTGGAGTAGAGAGTGGAAGAACCACGCGGATAAAGGTTCCAAACCTGGTGCACCCATCCACTAAGCTTGCAGACTCAAGCTCTCGGGGAATCTCATGGAAGAAGAGTGTCAGAATCCAGATGGCAAGAGGAAGCGTCAGGGCCACGTAGGGCAGAACAAGGCCGTGATAGGTGTTGAGCCATCCCATAATCTGAAGAAAACGCCATATAGGCCCGGCAATGGCAATCTGCGGAAACATGGCACAGGCGAGGATTCCCATAAGAATCAGGTGCGCCCATTTTTTCTTCAATCGAGCCAGGGCATAGCCACTGAAGGCACCCAAAGAGATCGTAACCAAAGTAGTGGTACCCGCAACGATAATGGAATTCAATAGATAGTGCATGATGCCATAGTTTTTTAGGGCGGAGCGAAAAAATTTCAATGAAAAGTCCGGCCACCACTGGGGCGGGATAGATGATATTTGCGTTTGTGTCTTGAATGCAGATGAGACAAAGAGCAGAAAAGGAACCAGAGAGAAAGAGACAGCGAGACATACGCCGAAGATAAAGACGGTTTTCGTCAAGAAACTTCTGCTCATACGGAGGCCTCCAGCAAACGCCTGCCGACGAACCGCACATATATGATGGACAGGATCAACACGATGAGAAAAATGCACACCGAT
>JBAPTR010000100.1:0-2136 GCA_049282265.1 Desulfatiglandaceae bacterium
AAGATGGGGAGATCGGTCAAAAAAGGGGAAAAGGGAATCCCCATATTCGCCCCCATGAGGATCAAGGTCCGGAAGGGTGAAGAATGGGACCCGGAGCTTGAAGAATTTGGTTGGGAAGGCCCGAAAAGACGTCGGGACATGCAGGATGAAATCCTGCGCTTCAAGGTAGTCTACGTGTGGGACCTGTCCCAGACAGAGGGTGATCCACTCCCTGAGAGTCCTGATGTTATGTCGGTCGAGGGAGAACTCGGTGGGATGCTTGTTGCTTTTGAGACGGTTGTTGCTGGCCATGGGATCAAGCTGGAATACGTTGATGCCTTACCAATAGCAACGGCCAGCGGAATGTCCACTGGTGGAACCGTCAAGATTCTTGCAACCATGAAGGATGGGGAGAAGTTCCACGTCCTGGGCCACGAGCTGGCACATGAACTGCTGCACGGTCCTCAGCAAAGGATGAAATTGCCCAAGAAGGTCAAGGAACTTGAAGCCGAAGCAACGGCGTTTATCGTTAGCCGGCATTTCGGTCTGGATACGAAAGCCCCCACCTATCTTGCCCTTTACCGGGTTGAAGAGGTGGACATCATGGCTTCGCTGGACCGGATTGTTTCGACCGCTTCAAGGATCATCCGGGGGATTGTCAAACAGCAGATTGAAGAGAGCATCAAAAAAGCAGCGTAAAGGAGGATTAAACTATGCGCGGAACAATTCTTGTCCTTACGGATAAACAAACGTTGGATGAGGACGAACGCTACTGTCCGTGGACCGATTACGAGATGATCCCCAAAATACCAGGGTGTGATCGGGTTGTGGCAGATGACGAAGCTGGATTTCAAGAATCGCTGCAATGCCTCAACGAGGCATATGGTCTCGATATTCAGCGTACAACCGTAAGCGTTGATAGCGTCCAAGTAGAGGTAGGCATCCTTGATAGGGAATGCATGAAGTCTCTGATGCAGGCACTGCGTGAAAGCAAGAAGGAGCGACGTGAGAAGGTCCGGGCGGAACTGGAAAAACCGGATCCTGACATGTGGCGGGTAGCATATGATGCCTACATGAAAAGCAACAGCTACATCGTCGTCATAAACGGTGACGATGCCTCGTTCAGCAACGAGATGGAATTTTACCACTCAATGCAAAACGAACCCGGGCCGTTGTATGCGGTAGGAACGTATCGCTTCCATGTTTAGAGATTCATGTTTAGAGAAAAGGAGGATGAGCAGTGGGATACTATTCACCAGAACTGACCTATATAGGCTGTGTCACCTTACGCAGACTGGCATGGCACTTGGGGAAACCGATGACAAAATCGCTGGAAATGCTCATAACGCAAACAGCGATAAAGATGGCTGAAATGGACCCGGGAAAGGTGTGCAGCAGTTGCAAGGATGACAGCATCTGTGACCATTGTCCTTTCAATAACCAGAGAAAAGGAGAGAAATCATGATAGAAATCTATCGAAGTAATTATCATGATTCAAAGATCAACTTTTTCAGTGGGCGTGATTATGTCACCCGCGATGAAGTTGTGTTGAAGACAAAAACTGTGTTCAGGGAGCCATATAAATATGTCGAACCTGCCAAACCAGGTTCTTGGGCGTTTGGCGGGACATTTCTCTACACACCTAATGGTATTTATCCGGAGTTTAATACAGCCCTGAAACTACATGACAGAGACTTGGCCAAAGAGAACAAAGGTAAAAGAGATAGGTAAGGAGAAGTCAAGACAGAACTGAAAGCAAAAAGGGAATGACGGTCATTTATGAGCCTCTGGCTCATTGTGACCCCGTTCCCTTTTTTTATGCAGAAGACGAAAGAGAGGAGAAAGCAATGGAAAGATTATATCTCGATGAGTTTCCGGGAACGAAATACCGGACATGTTTGATTAGGGAAGAAAGCGACGGCGATGCGACTGATGCACCTGCTGCCTTGCACAATTCGGAAGATGTGTTCGAATTGGTCAAAGCGGGACTGGCAGACAAAGACAGGGAAATGCTGGTGTCGATCTTACTCGATATCAAAAATGTTCCCTTGGGTGTGAATCTCGTGAGCATAGGGGACCTCAGTTCCTCTATTGTAAGCCCAAGAGAAGTTTTTAAGCCGGTAATCCTGGCTTCAGCAGCGGGGATCGTCCTGGCGC
>JBAPTR010000101.1:0-3096 GCA_049282265.1 Desulfatiglandaceae bacterium
CCGAAATGCGGATCAAACATTAATGCCATAGAAAGGAAAGAAACGCCATGCGCTATATCGATGCCGAACGGCCCGGCGGACCAGAGGTCCTGGTGGCGAAGGAGGGGCCGGCCCCCGTCCCCGGCTCCGGGGAGGTATTGATCCGGGTGCACGCGGCCGGGATCAACCGCCCGGATACCATGCAGCGTGAGGGGAAGTACCCCCCTCCGGCCGGTGCATTGCCCCTCCTCGGTCTCGAGGTCGCCGGCGAGGTCTCGGCCGTGGGCGCCGATGTCTCCCGATGGTCGTTGGGAGACCGGGTATGCGCACTTACCAACGGCGGTGGCTATGCCGAATTTGTGACAGCGCCGGCGGGCCAGTGCCTTCCCGTTCCGTCCGGGCTTCGAATGGAGGAGGCGGCCGCCCTCCCCGAGACCTTCTTCACGGTATGGACCAATGTCTTCGACCGCGCATCCCTCAAAGAGGGAGAAAGCTTCCTGGTGCACGGCGGCTCGGGCGGAATCGGCACCACCGCTGTCCAGATGGCGAAGCAACGGGGCGCGAGGGTCTTTGCCACCGCGGGAACGGGGGAGAAGTGCGCTGCCTGCCGGAGACTGGGGGCCGAAATCGCCGTCAATTACCGGGAGGATGACTTCGTCCAGGTCCTGAAACAGGCCACGGAGGGACGCGGCGTGGACGTTATCCTGGACATGGTCGGGGGAGACTATGTGAACCGGAACCTGGAACTCGCCGCAATCGACGGCCGGGTTGTCAATATCGCTTTCCAGAAAGGGTCCAGGGTGGAGATCGACCTGATGCGGCTCCTGATGAAGCGGCTCACCCTGACCGGCTCCACCCTTCGCGCCCGCACCGCCGGGGCCAAGGCGGAGATCGCGAGGAAACTCGAAGCCGAGATCTGGCCGCTCATCGAATCGGGACGGATCAGGCCGGTCATGGCGGCCGTTTTCCCCCTGGAGAAGGCTGCGGATGCCCATCGGCTCATGGAACAGGGAAGCCACATCGGAAAAATCGTCCTGGTCGCAGCCATTTCTTCCTGGCCAACGTGAGCTTAGAGGTTGTTTTGGCTTTCCAGCCGCCTCGCTGTTTGGCATGATGGCGTATACCGGGTATAATGAGGTGTGTGTTCCTTGGGGTGATTGGGAGATATCAGGATTGGCAGTAGGATCTCAATTAAAATAGGTATGACCCCTTTTCCCCATTTAATGATGGACTCCGCCAAGCCCAAAAATGGCACGACGAATTGGAAAACTGTTGGTAAATGGGAAAGAGGAGTTATTCTGGAGAATCAGGAGCTGATGAACGATTTGTGAAGAAGTTACGGAAAAACAAAGGCTTGAAAGTTGTGCTTCCAAATAATCAAATGTCAAGGGCTGACCCCATTCCACATTCCACTGCCACCTCACAATTGACGAAAAGGTGTTGGGGAGCGGCTGCTGCCCCGAGTGCCAGGAGGTTTACGGCGTGCGGCGTCGGGACTTTGAGGAAGTCAAAACAAAAGATGAGGGTGCAGTCGTATACTGCTGCGAAGATTGCGGAACGCTCATCTCGATAGAGTGATATGATGGGTCCATGCAGAATTCCGGGGACAGTACATCAATTATTCCTTTATTTCGCCTTCTTCCCGGTTTTCGCGGCGCTAAGTCTTTCTTGAAAGCGGGATTGGATCTTTCATCTTGACAGGATCAGCGTCAGACCGGATCTTATCATAAAACGGCGAAAAGACTTACTGCGGCATGGGTTTCAGGGAATGTGGGGAGGGGAGCGGTTCCGATCTTCTTGAGTCGATGAGAAGGTAGAGTCCATGAGAGTCTTGCTGATTTCCGCAAATACGGAAACGATCAATATGCTCGTCCCGCCCGTCGGCCTCGCGTGTGTGGCGGCCGCTACCCTACAGGCCGGGCATGAAGTGAGGGTGTTGGATCTGCTGGCGGTCCGGGATGCCGGTGACGCGATCCGTCGTGCGGCGGGGGATTTTCATCCGGAGGTCATCGGTATTTCCATCCGAAATATCGACGATCAGAACATGAAACAGCCGAGGTTTCTGCTTGAAAGCGCCAAGGAGACCGTCTCCTGCTGCCGTAACGCCTCGGACGCGCCCATCGTGCTGGGGGGTGCAGGCTACAGCATTTTCCCGGAGAGCAGCCTCCAGTATCTGGGGGCCGATATGGGGATCCAGGGAGAAGGAGAGAAGTCCTTTACGCTTCTGCTGGAGCGCTTGGAACAAAAGGCCGACCTTTCGGTTCCAGGGCTCTATCTGCCGGGAAAGGGCCTCCAGGCGGAAAGGACATTCATGCGAGACCTGGACGGGTATCCGCTGCCGGATCCGTCATCGATGCCCCTTCCGGATGCCGGACGCGAAAAAATCTGGCTCCCGCTTCAGACACGGCGAGGCTGTCCCTTGAGCTGCAATTATTGTTCGACGGCCCTTGTGGAAGGTTGCCTGATCCGCCGGCGATCCCCGCAGGCTGTCGTGAAGGCCCTGTGCGGGTGGACATCGGCCGGATTTCCCAGAATCTACTTTGTGGACAATACCTTCAACCTCCCACCCGCATACGCCGAGACTCTTTGCCGGGAAATCGCCGAGGCCCATATGGGAATCACCTGGCGGTGCATCCTCTATCCCGGAAGGGTTAACTCCTCTCTGATCCGGGCCATGTCAGAGGCCGGATGCACAGAGGTGAGCCTGGGATTCGAAAGCGGGTCCGAGAATATCCTCCATGTCATGAACAAGAGGTTCGGCGCCAAAGAGATCCGGCAGGCCAGCCGGCTCCTCGCGGAGCACGACATCCGGCAGATGGGGTTTCTCCTTCTGGGAGGTCCCGGCGAAACGAAAAAAACCGTCGAAGAAAGTCTGTCTTTTGTCGATTCCCTCCCCCTCGATGCGCTCAAGATCACCATCGGCATCCGTATTTACCCTTACACCGGGCTTGCCTCTATCGCCCTCCGGGAGGGGTTGATTTCTCCTGACGACAATCTCTTGTTCCCGAAATTTTACATGGCCAAGGATCTCGAGCCCTGGCTGCGGGAGACCGTGGATGCATGGATGGCGGAGCGGCCCAACTGGATCTACTGATTGCCCGTTCCGCGGTGAGGGTG
>JBAPTR010000102.1:0-3955 GCA_049282265.1 Desulfatiglandaceae bacterium
CCTGAAAAGGGAATATAAAAGAGCAAAAAAATATTCGGCAGTTTTCGATACGGGTCAACAAAAACAGAAAGCAGAAAAAATGCCACCAACTCAGCCTGCAGGAGACAAATTATCACGCTTCGGCAGGACACTTTTCAACACCCTTTTTTTATGTGATTATGAACAAGAAAAGCTACAACAAGCTGCCCCCGGATCTCAAGGAAATCTTTGATGACCTTTGCGGAGAGTACCAAGAAAGATTCGCCTTGATGTGGAACTCGCTGGACTTTGATGGTAGAGACTTTGCCCTAAAAAAAGGCGTTCAAATTATTCAATTGCCGGAACAAGAACTGGGTCGATGGAAAAAGAGGACCGACTCGGTCATCGAGGATTATGTCAAGAGCATGGTCGCCAAGGGTCACTCCGAGGGAGAAGTCAGGGGCTGGATTACCTTCCTGCACAACCGTATTGATTATTGGACTAAGAAGCAGATTGATTACCGGATTAAGTCGCCTACGGGGCCCGACGCGATGAGACCGTAGCTATTGTATATGTGTCTAATGGAGTGAGGGCCCTCGTCCTGAAATGGACAATGTGTGCCCCGAGAAAAGCCTGATGGGGGGCCTGGATAAGAACGGTTCAATGGCGGCAAGTCAATGAACGGTACGGCCTGTGTTCGCACTGATGGATGTGACATCCGGGCCCCCACACAGGTCCAGAGGGTTTCCCAGATCATTGCCTTAAGAATGGCAGGTTCGTAGTAGCGCCGCTTGTATGGCCCCACATCAAGGCAAAGGTGGACCATGGATTTGTTCCAACAATAAAGCGTGTCCCGGTAACCCGAGCACATTCCAAAAACCTGATGTGTTGAGCGTTGATCACCGTAAAAGTCCATACGATTCTGGATATCAAGAAAGTCGTGGGGAAAAGAGAGGTTCAAATTGTTCTCCCGCCGGGGAGTACTGTGGCTGATCTTCTTGAGCAAATGGTAAAATCCTGGGGAGAAGGACTGTCATCGCTCCTCTTTGAGGTCGACAGCCATAAGCTTTTTTCCCACATCCAAATTATGGTAAACGGCCGTGCAATCGCTTTCCTGAGCGGCATGGGAACCGAAATCGCCGACGGTGACGAAGTCCTGATCCTCCCGCCCGTCGCAGGAGGTTGATATGGGCTCCCATCCTGGAGCTCAGAAGGCATCAGCAAGGGTCTCCACGTCGTCCCAAATGGCGATGATTCAATAAGCGGTGCCTTTACATAGAGATAAGGGTAAGTTGGACTGTCTGGTATCCAAAATTCCAACCAACAGATGAAAGAAGAAAAAAGATGCCCTTTGAAAACAAAAGAATTGTGGTGACAGGAGCGGCCTCAGGCATAGGTGCTGAGACTGCAAAGGTACTCAAGGCATCGGGTGCAACGGTTATCGGTGTTGATATCAACGAGCCTCAGGGGAATGTGGATCAATACATCCAGACCGATCTTTCCGATCCCGCCTCCATCAAGAAGATGGTTGATGCGATTCCCCGCGGAATTGACGCCTTGTGCAACATTGCGGGCCTCCCGCCCACAAAAGATCGGACCCTCGTACTGAAAGTCAACTTTCTGGGGCTCAGGTATTTCACTGAACTGATGATAGACAAGCTGAATGACAATGCATCCATCGTTAACGTGGCCTCTCTTGCCGGAATCGGCTGGCCCCGGGCCGGCGAGCAGGTCAAGGCATTGATTGCTTTGAGGGATTTCAATGCAGTAGAGGCACTCTGTGAGGAACAGGGTGTAGAGCAAGAAGGCGGACGTTCCTATTTTTTCTCAAAAGAGACTCTCATCGTTTGGACCATGATGAACCGGTGGACCTGGCGCGATCGGGGCATCCGGATGAATTGCGTCAGTCCAGGCCCGGTGGAAACGCCGATCCTTCCCGACTTTCTGGAAACCCTCGGCGAACGTGCCCAGGAGGACGTGAAAGTCATGGATCGTCCGGGCCGGCCGGAAGATATCGCACCGGTAATCGCCTTTCTGTGCAGTGACGGCAGCGGATGGATAAAGGGCGCCAATATTCCCTGCGACGGCGGCATGAATCAACATATTTTGTGCAATATGCACGGGCATGTTTAGCATCTGTAATACATTTTAAACCGGCTTCCAAGCTGTCAAGCTTGCACATCAAAAAGGGAGGGAAGTCATGTACAAAGGCGGATATATCGGGAAGATTTTGCGGATTAATCTGACGGAGCAAAGCGCAAAGGAAGAGGAGCTGCCCCTGCAGGTGGCGAAAGACTTCATAGGGGGGGCAGGTTTCGGGATCAAATATTTGTTCGATGAAGTCAAAGGAGGAATAGATCCCCTGGGACCCGAAAATAAACTCATTTTCGCTTCAGGCCCCCTTTCCGGGACGTCTGTCCCCTGCGCCAGCCGAATGGCTGTCACCGCGAAATCACCCCTGACGGGCGCTGTGGGAATGGCCCTGACAGGAGGTTATTTTCCGGTTGAACTGAAATTTGCGGGCTACGATGCCCTGATCATAGAGGGGAAGGCGGAGAAGCCCACCTATGTCTGGATCAAGAACGGGGATGTCAAGTTTCGGAGCGCCAAGAAGGTCTGGGGGATGAAGACCACGGATACCCAGCAGATCATTAAAAACGAGCTGAACGATCAGAACGTCAGGATTGCGTGTATCGGACCGGCCGGGGAGAACCAGATCAAAATCGCCTCCATCATTAACGAATGGAGGGCCGTGGGGCGGAAGGGTCTGGGGGCCGTCATGGGATCCAAGAATCTCAAGGCCATTGCGATCCGGGGCACCGGAAAAGTACAGGTAGCCGACAAGGAAAAGCTCAAGGTGGCCAAAGGAGCATTCACCAAGGCCATGAAGGAAAGCCATGTCCTCTACCCGGCCTTTGCCAAGATGGGTACTCCCATGGTGGTGGACCACACCTGCGCAACCGGTATCTTCCCGACCAAAAACTATACGGAAACCGGCCAGTATAATCCGGTGGATAAGATTGGCGTCGACGTCCAGATGACGCGGAATGTGGGCAAGGAACATTGCTACGGGTGCCCGGTGGGCTGCAGTCAGTTGAAACTGGCAAAAACAGGGGCTTACGCAGGAATACTGACAGAGGGGCCCGAGTACGAGACCATGTATTCCTATGGTG
The DNA here is from genome assembly GCA_049282265.1 of Desulfatiglandaceae bacterium. GTDB lineage: Bacteria > Desulfobacterota > DSM-4660 > Desulfatiglandales > Desulfatiglandaceae > CAYUCJ01. The sequence goes on from JBAPTR010000102.1 coordinate 3,132, forward strand.
GCGTCACCGGGGTTGAAAATATAGATGCCATCATTGCCGCGGACCGCTTGGCTGACGAATTGGGGTTTGACACCATTTCCTCCGGGGTGGCTATTGCGTTTGCCATGGAACTCTATGAAAAAGGTATCCTGACAAAGGAGGATACCGGTGGGCTTGAACTCAATTTCGGCAACGATGAAGCAATGATTACAATCCTCAAGCAAATGGCCTTTCGTGAAGGATTCGGCGATCTCCTGGCAGATGGATCAAAGGCCGCAGCCGAAAAGATCGGAAAAGGGTCGGATAAGTATGCCATGCATGTAAAAGGCCTTGAACTCCCCGCCTATGATGTGCGTGGGGCGAAAGCCCATGGGCTCAACTATGCTACATCCTATGCGGGTGCAGACCACAACCGGGGGTATGCCTTCCAGGAGATCTTCGGCATCCCTGTTCCCTATGAAGTGGACAGGTTCGCCGTTGAAGGGAAAGGCAAGCTCACCAAGTGGAACCAGGACGTTCGGACGGCGACCACCGATGCCCCTACAATGTGTGCCTTCCTCCTGGACATGGCGGTCGCAGGAATCGCCACCCAGAATACCGCCGACCTTCTGGAAGCAGTCACAGGCCTGGCTTATACGTCTGATGACATTATGCAGGCCGGCGAGCGAATCAATAACCTTGCCCGGGCATTCAATGTGCGGGAAGGTTTCACCCGTGCAGATGATACTCTGCCTGAAAGGCTCCTGACCGAGCCGTTGAAAGGAGGAGCCTCCAAGGGTCACTTCATCAGCAAAGATGAACTCAACCGGATGCTGGACGAATACTACACCGAAAGGGGGTGGAAT
>JBAPTR010000103.1:0-4628 GCA_049282265.1 Desulfatiglandaceae bacterium
AATAGAATCCCTGTGAGTTCTTGTTGATGCCTTCATTGGAGGTAATGATATCCATGTCGGTCCAATAGAAATCCGTGCCCGCAATAAAGGTGTTTTTGTGGCCGGAAATGTCGCCTGCCCAGGTATAGCGCGGCGTAAAGGCCCAAGTCCTGGTTTTAGTCTCCGATTGCCACATCCAGCTGACCCAGTCCGATTCGCTGTCACGATTCCGGAAGGAGACATCGCCCATGATACTCCCAAGATTCCCGAGGTCCAGATCCATCCCCAGGTTGACATATTTGTCTGTGGTCTTTGCGTTGTCGAGAGGTGAATCAGAGGCCCTTCGATCCTGAGCGACCTCCGCCTTGGTGAGATATCCCGGGAGGCCGAAGGTGTCGGAATGGTAAGAGCCGCTGATGTTCAGACTCAGCATATCGCTGGGATCCAGGACGATCTTTCCTCCCATGTCCCTGGTACGGAACCTGCTGTTCTCCCTGTACCCTTCCGTCGCATTATAGCTGGCATAGATGGATCCGGAGATATTCTCCCGACCCCCTGACAGGGAAACCCCCTCCTTGTGCTGCCCATAACTCCCAAGACCGGCCTCGGCATTCAGAGTGGTCTTTTTCGTTGGGATTTTCGTGATGATATTGATGACGCCACCCACGGCGTTGTCCCCATAGAGCACGCTTCCCGTACCTCTGACAATCTCAATCCGCTCAATCTGGTCGATGGGGATCTGGGTCCAGTCCACACCGCTCAGATCAATGGCGTTCACCCGTCTCCCGTCCACAAGCACCAGCGTGTTGGCGGAAGACGATTCACCAAATCCGCGCAAATCCACATTAACGGTTTTTCCGTTTCCATAGTAATCTCTCACGGAAACACCTTCTTCCGTCCGAAGGAGATCCGGCACATTCTTGGCATTCGAATCTCTGATGTCTTTTTCATTGATGACCGTCACATTGGCAGGGACCCTGCGCACTTCCTCCTGAGTTCTCGTGCCCGTCACCACTACCTCTTCCATAGTAGCCTCATTGTCTTGGGCCTGCTGATCCGCTCCGCTTGCCGGAAAAGATGCCCCAACCAGGGCAACGCATATCCCCAGCAAAAAAACTTTTTTCAAACCAATACGCTCCTTCATCTCCGTGTCTCCTTTTCTGAATGAATAGGTTTTTATGCCCGGAGACAAAAAAATCCCCGGACCGAATATCGATCCGGGGATGTCCCTTTTTTACCCTCAAGATCCAAAGTTGTCTCCTGTCCGCGAGGAGTACGCCCACAGTTCAGGCAGGTCTTCTGACTTCCCTTCCTTCACGGCGGCCTTCCCATCCTTCAGCCCATAGAAGTGAAAATGCTATGAGCTATCAGCTGTGAACTACGAGCTGACTCAGACAGTGGCGTAAGTTGCCGAAAGATTTCCTTTTCCATAATGAAAAGGAGAGGGTTACAGCGGCGGGCCCGTCCCCGACTTTCACGGGGTTCCCTGTTAAGCTTCACGAGCACCTGAACTTCGGTTCTAATAATCAAATGGGGCCCACAAAGTCAATAGAAAACTGCTTTGGCGCAGGGCTTCAGGCTCAAGGCGGGTTCACCACAGAGGCACAGAGAGCACAGAGGATTTTGGTTTTTTGCCCATCGGGAGACGGCGATGGGCAAAAAGAACATGCCTCAAGGACAAGGAACGCTGATCGTGCAATAGGCAAACTGATAATTTTTTACTTGCCGGTATCTCCCGGCAAGTAAAAAGAAGGAAATATCTCCGTGTCCTCTGTGCCTCTGTGGTGGGGAATCTCTTTTAATATGATTGAAATGAAGTGGAAAAGATCACGTCATCGTGTTCGGGAATACATATAATCAGGGAACAAAAAACGTGACGGCAGAAAGGAGGACTGCCACCTCCACCAGTTCATTCAGAGCGCCCAAACAGTCCCCGGTGATTCCGCCTATCTTTTTCCTGCAATAGAGTGCCCACAAGAGGGTGACAAAGACCGCTGACAGCAGCAAAAGTGCGCCCGTCACCCAGGTTGGTGAGAAGACCACGGTTAGGGCGTTGACAACGGCCAGAATGATGACAGCCAGAAGTTTATGTCGGAGAAAACGATTGCCGGCAAAGGCTGACGCGATTCCCTCTTTCCTGGCGTTGGGCATGGTGACAAGGAGACAACCCTGCATGGTCCTGGAAAGGACCAGACTGATGATCAACGGGCCGATCCGTCCGTGTTCAAAACAAAAGCGCCAGAGCACGAATTTGAAGAGAATATCTAACACCAAAGCACAGACGCCGAAGGTCCCCATCCTGGGATCTTTGAGGATATCGAGGATCCGTTGCCGGTCCTTCTTGCCGGGAAAGGCATCGGCGCAGTCACCCAATCCGTCCAGGTGCAGGGCGCCTGTGAAAAACGATTCCGTGGCCAGCGCGAGCAAGACGAAGATGGGAATCAAATGGGCGGCCCACGACTGCGTGACAAGGAAAAATAACCAGACTATTCCCCCAAGGAAAAGACCCACCAGGGGGAACCCCGTGATGGACAAAGGAAATTCACTGGTTTCTTTTCCCGGTATGGGCACAACGGTAAGGGTCCTGAAGGCCGTGATAATAGGAGCAACTGGAAATTCCAATAAAATAAACCTCTTCTTAAGTTTTGTCAGACCTAACGTGTTCGTAGGTCACAAAATTCCAAAATCCAAATATCAAATAAGACCCAAATTGCCAAATCCCAAAAATCGTGCGATGGTAAAGCCAAAATCTGTATTTTGGCGTTTGAAATTTGTCATTTGTCATTTTCCCATTGCTCCAGATACTCCCCATGTCATGCGGCAGCAGATAACCAATTGAACAGAAGAAAGGGTTCTGCTCGACATGTTACTCCTTATTCGAGACTCCGGCGGAACTGAAGGTGGCCATTTTCGAATAGCACACCATGGCCTGCTTGATAATTTGAAGTGCAAGCACGGCGCCGGTTCCTTCCCCCAGTCTCATGTCCAGGGAGAGAATGGGCCGTATGTCTTCTTTCACAAGGAAATCACGGTGAAACTTCTCAGCGGAGGCATGAGAGAAAAAGAGATAGTCCCGGGTGTTCTTTGCTAGCCTCATGGCGATCAAGGCGGCGGCAGATGCGATAAAGCCGTCTATTGCCACCGGAATCCTTCTTGATGCGCCGCCCAGTATCATGCCCACCATTCCGGCGATCTCGTATCCGCCCACTCTGGAAAGAATTCTGAAGGGGTCATCCCCCACTTCTTCCCTGTGGAGGTCTATGCCTTTTTGGACCGCCCTTATCTTCCTGTTCAGAAATTCCCCGGCAGAACCTGTCCCGGCACCGACGGTCGTTTTTGCGTCGAGCCCCAGCATCAGGCTGTAGACGGCCGATGCGGAGGAGGTGTTGCCGATGCCCATTTCTCCAATGCCCAGGATGTCCGCGCCTGATTGCTCCGCCAAGTCAAAGCCGTACTGGATGGCCTTGAGGGCCTCTTCCTTTGTCAGGGCAGGTCCTTTGGAGAAGTTCCGGGTGCCGTGTCCGACCTTTGTTTTGATCAGGTGCGGCATATCTTCCATGTCTGATTTGACACCCATGTCCACAACATTGTATTCAATGCCGGCTTCCCTGCACATGACGCTGACGGCTGCCCCCCCGGCAGCTATATTGGCCACCATCTGGCAGGTGACCTCGGAAGGGAAGGGGGTGATGTTTTCCTCCGTGATCCCATGGTCTCCGGCAAAGGTGAAGAATCTGATCCTGTCCAGGACGGCCTTTTCATCCCCCTTGCTCAGGCAATACCTGCGGGCAAACTCTTCCAGCCTCCCCAGGCTGCCCCGGGGTTTGGTAAGGTCATCTAGATGCGCAGTTATCTTCTTTTCAAGTTCCTCGTTGGCAATGGATTCAATCCGTTCCGTAAATCGTTTCATTCAAAAACCTCCTCGTTCATTGCTCATAAATCCTGAGCCTTGAGCCCTATGCCCCACGCCTTGCCCAATAATAAAAAAGGCCCAGGTGAGAACAAATGTTCTTACCTGGGCCTTTTGCCATCAAGCCCGGTTTTCTCATTACACGGGTACGTCTTCTGACTTCCTTTTCCTCTTGGAGCCTTCCCATCAGTTACTCAGACGACCGAGTGCCTGACAGTGGCATTTTTCCCAAAAGGATCCCCTGGCGCAGGAGCGAGGGGAGGGGTTACAGCGCCGGGTGCGTTACGGAGTTTCGCCGTATTCCGTTTACCAGTGTAAATTGTGAATACGCGGCCATCTGTTCTCGTGGCCGCGACACTCCACGAAGATCCAGATAACAGATTCGTGATGGCAATGTCAAGGCACAAACAGAACAGCTGTCTGGCAGAGAATTCTGCCCGACTTCACAATCTGTATCCTTTTTTTATCTTGGTTTCCTGCCCGGAATGGCTTAATGAAACGGGTTCATGACAAGCATCGAACCCCAAAGAGAAGCCGCCTTCACCTCTGCGCTTCTCATCTACATGACGGCCGTGGTAGTCCTCATCACGCTCTTCCCCTTCAGGTTCCGTATACCCGCTGAATTCAGGATTATATGGACAACCGACGTTCCGAGCCTGATTACCAACGTGGCCCTGTTCGTGCCGATAGGATTTCTTTTCAGACTCAACCGTGGAAAAAACAGCGATCGATTCTGTGC
>JBAPTR010000104.1:0-6299 GCA_049282265.1 Desulfatiglandaceae bacterium
TTTCACGGTAGGATACATGCATAACTTGTTCGTTGGAAAATCATGAAAGTCTGTTTCGAATCCATGCAGGATTGCGGCGACAATCCAAAATAGCATGGACACGAATAATGTCCTTTTGCACTCGATAGTAAATGGCAAAGGGAAATCTCTTGGCTAGCAAACGGTGATATCCGAAATGGAGGGCGTGAATACCGGCATAAAGACGGAGAGACTCAATATCTGAAAAAAGGGAGTCGAGAAAGTAGGCTCCCAGTCCTCTCGACTGATGCTCATAGAACTTGAAACCATCGAGCAAGTCTTTCTCCGCAGAATCAAGGAGTTCGATTTTCATCTAATCTGATCCCTGATTCTTTCCTTAGCCCGATCAAAGGAAGCAAATTTTGCCTTCCCTTCGTTTATCTCTTTTTCTCTCGCCTTCAGGACATCTTTGTGCCATGTCGGTGATGGAATGGATTCGGGGTCGCGGCAGAGGTCTTCCCAAAGTTTTTCCATTACAGCTATCTTATCCAACCTTGTCATTTTATCTAGAGGTAATGAAATATCCATATCATTCTCCTTCTAATTCTAAATACGCGTAGTTAAGAATAATCTGTCTTTCACTTTTTTTCAATGAAGAAATTCCTCTTTCTTAGATTGCTGGCGTTGATCCGCCCACCTTTCACACTACGTATCGAAGTTGTTACTCTTGAGGTACCTTTGAAACAATTGATTACCGCTTGTAACCATAACCTGATCAGCCAACAAAAGAGGCAGAGCCATTTCTGACTCTGCCTTGGATGTTGGAGTCTTAGAAATGCAGATTATCTTTTGAAAAACTTCCTCCTGAAGCCTGCGAGACCTATGAGCCCAGCGCCAAGAAGGAGCATGGTAGCGGGTTCGGGGATGGGTGCAGACATACTCACGTTATCTATTCCGCGTACCCCTCCGGACCCACTCCAAGCTGAAGATGCAAAGAGTGCAATAATTGCTCGTAATTTTGGTCAACAATTGCTGACAAATCATCATCCATAATTAGTCGCTCGCCTGCCTCATTATCGAAAATGCAGATTTCAGGGAGTTTTCAAAACGAGCGATTATTTGCAATCACAAGTCGGCAAGGGCAAATTTAGGTTTCCTATTGCGTTGGTATCGTTTACATTTGGCGACTCTCAAATCCTTCGTCCAGGATAATTATTTCTGAATGCCAGCTTTTAGAAAACCGGATGAACCCAATCGTCTCAGGGAACTGCTTCCTGATCAGTGGCAACCCCTTTTAAAGCACGATCACGGGCTAATCCTCTAGCCCCAATCGATGAAAATGATCCCCGACTATCATAAGGCGGTCAAAGCAGTGATAGACTGGCTTGAGGAGAAGCATAAACAGTTAATCTAGAAAAATTAGGTGCTATTGGTTTCAGTATGGGTGGCTTCTTTGCTCCCTTAAGTGCAGCTCACGACAAACGAATAAAGTGTGCGATCGGCAATGGAGGACCAGCTGATCTTGAATTTCTGTTGCCTGAACGAAAAGCTAATCCGATTCTAATTAAGCGTTTCCCCATTCAGCCGGCACCGAAAACTTTGCGCAGGCAGTAAAAAAGCTGAATTATGACATCACCAATGCCCCGCCCCTAGATCGACCAATGCTTATTTTGCATTCAGGGCATGATCGAATAATTCCAGACGGGAAGAAGCATGACGAAAAATTTATGAACTGGGCTGTGGGAGTAAAGAAATTGAAATTCTATCCGGATGGAGGACATGTTTGCGCGGATTATTTGGATGAGGCATTACCATATAAGGTAGACTGGTGCAAAAAACACTTGTCTGTTTAATTTAACCGTCATTGCAGATTTCCTTTTAAATAGATTAAGGCGCGTGAACTCTGAGCGGGAAACCATCCAAATTCGAAATCCGGCACACGATCAAGAAAATTGAATACTTCGTCCTTGTATTTCCTGATTGACAATTGTTACATATCATGTAAAGACTTGCTATATTATGGAATACGTTTTCCTCGGCAATCATCCTTCCATGAAGAAAATTCGTGACCTGATCGCCATGGTCGCGGAAACGGCATTCAGCGTCCTCATTACGGGCGAGACGGGCACCGGTAAAGAGGTCGTGGCCAGGCTGCTTCATGATGCCTCCGGCAGGAGAAACAATGCTTTTATCAAGATCAATTGCGCGGCGCTTCCCTTGAATCTCCTTGAAAGCGAGTTGTTTGGTTATGAAAAAGGGGCCTTTACCGGCGCGGACAAGTCCAAGCCGGGAAAATTTGAACTGGCCTCGGATGGGGCTATTTTTCTTGACGAGATTGGGGATATGCCCATGAGCCTCCAGTCCAAGCTCCTGCAGGTACTGCAAAATGGTGAGTTTACCAGACTGGGAGGAATCAGCGATATAAAGGTGGACGCCTGGGTCATCGCTGCCACAAACCACAACCTGGAAAAGGACATGCATGCAGGAAGCTTTCGCGAGGACCTCTATTACCGGTTGAATGTCATCAAGATCGAGATTCCCCCTTTGAGAGAGCGACGTCAGGATATTGGACTATTGACCAGGTACTACGTTAAAAAACACGGCCTTGATTATGGCATAGACGTTTCCTTCGCACTCGATGGTGATATACGGAAACTCTTTCAGATATACCACTGGCCGGGAAATGTGAGGGAATTGTCGAGTACCGTATTAAGGCTGATGGTGGGTGACGAACCCGCTCTGGTAAAAATGGAACTGATCGATAGCATGGATGCGGACGGTATCCCCGTTCCCGAGGACATGCGCGAAGAAATGGCGGAAGCCGGCTCAAAGGAAGTGGGTGAAGCCAAGACAGAGCGGTCGACGTTATCCCTTAAGAAGCTGACGGCCGAAGCCTCTGTCTATATCGAAAAAAGGGCCATACGGCACGCATTGAATATGACTGGTGGGAACAAGGTCCAGACTGCCAAAATGCTCAAGATCAGCTACAAGACCCTGTTCAACAAGATGGACCGGTTAGGGTTGAAAAAGAAGTGAATTGAAGGGTCCCCAAGATACTTCACCTTATGAGGCATGGGTTGATTTGAGTGGACTTTCAAGGCAATATCGTCTATAAGAGATGCTGTCAGTCCGGATTCTTTCGGTGTGTTTTTGAAATCCGGACCCGTCCAGGTGCAGAGCTGTAGCTTAATAGGGAACCCCGTGAAAATCGGGGATGGGCCCGCCGCTGTGACCCTGCCCATTTTGAGAATGGGAACCCCTTTGACATTCAGAGCCACTGAAGGGAAGGCTCCGGGCTTTTGGCTGGAGGAGTCACCCGTCGGGAAGGCCGTCAACGGGGTGGGGGAGTCAGAAGACCTGCCTGGACATACTGCGCAACATTCGCGGAAATGAAGCGTCAGAGAGGAACTTGAGGATTAAAACGGGATTTCCCCAGGTCGATACTATCGGTCTGGGTTTTTTTATGGTCTATCCCTTCGAAAATGGAATATATTGCTAAAATCGATGACGGAACTTTCGAGACAGCACAATAGGGTATGCGCAGCGGTGCTTTTCCTGGCATGTTGCACGCTTCTGATAAACGCGGCTCCCTGCTTGGGCGCTGTTTTTCACGACGCCCTTAAACGTCCGGTGGATTTGCCTGCACCCCCCCGGAGGATTGTGGCACTGGCACCGAATCTGACGGAAATCCTCTATTACCTGGGGTTGGGAGACCGTGTCGTGGGTGTGACACGTTACAGTTATTATCCCCCTGACGCCTTGAAAAAACCGAAAGTGGGGAGTTATATTCAGGTCAATGTGGAGCGGATCCTGGAGCTGAAGCCTGACCTCGTTATCGGAACAGCGGATGGAAACAGGCGAGGCGTGGTCAAGCTCCTGGAACAGGCGGGAATTCCCGTCTTTGTGGTCAACCCGAGGACGATCAAGGAGACCGTCGCTACGATCGCCGCCATTGCCGAGGTCTGCGGAATCGGTGAACGGGGGCGGCATCTGGCTTCCCTGCTCATGGACCGCGTTGAAAAAATTGTGAACCGAACGTCCGGGCTGAAAAAACCGCTGGTTTTCCTCCAGATCAACCTGAGGCCGATCATGACAGTGAACAGCCATACGATTCACAATGACGTCATCCGCCTCGCCGGGGGAAGAAACATGACGGGAGATCTGAGCGTAACCTATCCCAGAATAAGTATTGAAGAGGTGCTGAAACGCAAGCCGGACGTGATTATTATCTCGTCCATGGAACGGGGGGGGCGTTTCGAGCGGGAAAAGATGAACTGGTATAAATGGCCCAGCATACCGGCGGTAAAAAACAGGCAGGTCTACCTCCTGAATTCGGATCTTCTGGACCGGCCTTCTCCCCGTATTGTGGACGGTCTGGAGATGATGGCCAGGCTGATACACCCCGAGGTGCGCTGGAATGCCAGACCCGAAGAAAAGCCCCAAGGAGCCACCCAATGAGAAAGGCAGTGAACAAAGGGCGGCAGCAAGGGCCCCTTACGGCCTCGCGGGTCTTAAAAATATGCCTGGCCCTGTCGGCTCTTCTCATCGTGACGGTGGTTTTTTCCCTGATGACAGGTACGGCCAAAGTGACATGGAGTCAATGGTGGACCCTTTTTACCGGAAATGCCGGTGTATCGGACCCCACGCGTCTCGTCATTCTCAGAATCCGTCTTCCCAGGGTCATGCTGGCGGGCCTCAGCGGATTCTCACTCTCACTCGGCGGCGTGGTCTTCCAGGCCCTCTTGAGAAACCCCCTGGCGGATCCTTTTATCCTGGGTGTCTCGAGTGGTTCAGCATTCGGCGCCGTCCTGGGGATCATGCTTGGACTCAGTTTCGGCCTGGGAATTCCGGTCATGGCCTTTGGAGGCGCCCTGTTGACCATGTATATTGTGCTGATTCTCGGACGGAAGAGGATGGGGATGGAGTCCTCGACGATCCTCCTGTCAGGCGTTATCATCAACGCCTTTTTTACGGCAATCATCATGTTTTTCATCACCACGGCGACAGATGATCGACTCCATACCATGCTTTTTTGGCTTTACGGGGATCTGAGCCAGAGCAATTTTGCGGAATCCGCGCTCACGGGCCCGGCCGTTCTCGCGGGATTCGTGGTACTTTATTGCTTTGCCACGCATCTCAATCTCATGACCGCCGGGGAAGAGGAGGCGCTCCATCTGGGAGTTGACGTGCGCAAGGCAAAGCTGGTTTGTTTTCTGGTGGTTTCTCTCATCGTCGGCCTGGTGGTTGCCTTTTCGGGGCTCATAGGATTTGTCGGTCTGGTGATCCCTCACATGGCTCGCATGGCCTTCGGGTCTGATCACAGGCTTCTGATGCCGGTCTCCGCATTGGGGGGCGCCATTTTCCTGATCGCGGCGGATACGGTGGCCAGGACGGTTATTTCGCCTTCAGAGTTGCCCGTGGGTGTCATTACGGCGTTTCTTGGCGCGCCTTTTTTTATCTATCTATTGAGAAAGAGGGGAAGTCGATGGACAGGATCCTGAGCCTGAAGGGGGTAGGATTCAGGTTCGGCCCGGAGTGGGCCCTTCGTGACATATCCGTGGATGTGGCACCAGGAGAACTGGTAGGCGTTCTGGGGCCCAACGGGTCTGGAAAGAGCACTCTGCTCAAAGTGGCGGACGGCATCCTGCAGCCCCATGAAGGGGAGGCTTTTCTCAAGGAACGATCACTGGGTGACTATACCCGGGCGGACGTTGCAAGAGAAGTTGCCATGGTGCCCCAGGAGAACCATTTCCGTTTCGCCTTTTCCTCCCTCGAGGTGGTGTTGATGGGGCGGTTTGTTCACATGGGGCTTTTTCAATTCGAGGGAGAACAGGATATGGCGGTGGCTTTGGATGCCATGGAGGCCACCCGGTGCAGTGAGCTGACCGAACGACCCATCGATGAGCTGTCGGGAGGGGAAAAACAGCGGGTGATGCTCGCGAGGGCGCTTGCCCAGGAACCAAAGCTGATATTACTTGATGAGCCCACCTCATTTCTGGATCTTCGGTTTAAAAAGGAGATATTTGAGCTTCTGTCTTCCTTGAAAAAAGAACGAGGCCTCAGCCTGATGATCGTTTCCCATGATATTGATCTGTCCGCCCGGTACTGCGACAGGATTATTCTCCTGGACAGGGGAAGCGTATATGCTGAAGGCAGACCGGAAGAAGTCCTTACTGCGCAGAACGTGGAGGCCGTTTACAGGTGTCCGGTGACTGTGGATAAGAACCCTGCCACCGGTTCAACAAGAGTGAGCATTATCTAAAAGGAGAACATAGATACCATGATGAATTTTTTTATGAAGGGCGGACCGGTGATGTACCCCCTCCTGGCCTGCTCTGTTA
>JBAPTR010000105.1:0-35133 GCA_049282265.1 Desulfatiglandaceae bacterium
CTTCCAACGAAGTCGTGACCCCTTTGAGCAGGCAAACGGCATGTTCCAGAAGCTACGCTCCCTCCGTCGTCCATGACTCCGGTCGCTGCGGATTTCGGCCCTTCCACTGTCCTGTTCCAGGGCCGAAATGACGCCGCTTCAGGAACATCCCGTTCACCTGCTCTTCATAGCGAGTCACTTTATTTACTAGAGCCAGGAGCCGGGCGTGAGACTCTTTTTCAGACCCTTTCTCATAGTGCACTTGGCACCAAACACCAATATGGACGACTATTTGGGGTTTACGCCTCCCAAACCCCAAGCGCTTCTATGAATTTATGCTAAACCCCAAATCGGCGTCCATTCCCTCCGAAGTGTTTAGAAAGGGTCTGAAAAAGAGTGTCAGGTTCGGCTCCACTTCGTTGCTCATAGGCTGCCGCTCGCGGCATCAACCAGCTTTTTTCAAAGCCATCATTGTTCTTTCTTCAGCTCTGAAACCAGCCGCCTGCCGCTCTTGTCCGAAGTGTTCACCGTCACCTTCAGAGAAAGTCCCACCCGCAGGGGATATTTCGGAGGCAGCGGGTTTTCTATCTCTATTCTTACAGGCACCCTCTGAACAACCTTGATCCAGTTTCCAGTGGCGTTTTCAGGAGGAAAAAGCGCAAAAGCCGCACCCGTGCCGGCGCGAATCCCAACCACCTTCCCATGATAGACATGGTTCGAGTAGACATCCGCCTCGATGGTGGCGGGTTGCCCCAGGCGGATATCTCCCAGTTCGGTCTCCTTGAAATTGGCCTCCACATAAATCCGGTGCAGGGGAACGATCGCAAAAAGCGGCTGACCGGGCTGAATCCAATCCCCCAGCTGGATACTCTTTTGCGCAATGTATCCTGAAATGGGGGCCTTTATTGTACAATATGAAATGTTAAGCCTGGCCTGCTTTAACTTCGCCTCTATCTCAGAACGCCGGGCCTTCAGCGCGGTGAGCTTATGCCGCGCCATTTCAACTTGAAGGCGGTCAGCCTTTGCGGCGTTGAGATTGGCAATACTCTGGTCTATCTTGTCGGCCTCGGCACCCACTGATGCGCCGGCTCCGGCTATCCTCTGGTCCGCGGCTTTCAGCGCCGCCTCAGCTTTCTCATAGAGTGTGCGCTTAGCGTCCAGATCGCTATCCGATCCCGTCCCCGTTCGAAAAAGCTGCTCGGACCTTTCATAGTTTTTCCTGGCGTTTTGAAATTCGGCCAGCGAGCCCTTTCGTATCTTTTCCAGTTCTCCGACACGGTGGCCTGCCTGTTTCCGGCCCTGCTCGGCTTCCTTCATTCGTGCCGTGGCCGCGCCCACCTGTTCTTTGGTTCGCATTTCCGTAAGGACCAAGTCGACCTCTGCAATAGACAACTGCGCCTCAATTTGTTTCAGTGAAGCGTTGATCTCCTCGACCTTCACACCATAGTCCGTAGGATCCAGTCTGATCAGTGCATCTCCCTTTTTCACCGAATCGTCATTCTCCACATGTATTTCGGTAATGCTTCCCGGTATTCGACTGCTTATAGCGGCACTGTCGGCCCTCACATATGCATCGTCCGTAGAAACCTGGTCCCGCATGTACCGCCACCAGTAGCCTGCTGCCATCAGAATGCCGATAAGGCCCAAAACAATGACCCATTTCCATCTCTTCTTGGCTGCCCCGTTCAACTTTTCACCATTCATCTTCTCAGTCATTCGCCACGGTCTCCGTTCCATCCTATATTCGTGACAACCAGACGACGAACTGCATCTCATCCATCGTTTCCTGCAGTCGCCATATCCATACCAAATCTTGTCAGATATACCTTTTGCGTTTCCATCATTCAAGTAGATTTTGAGACTTGAAGGTGGATCAGGGAACTATCTTCACCATTGACAGTCTACAGGCCATCGCCCTATACTTAAAAGATTCTATGAAATCAACCGTGCGTGGGGAAAGGAGGCGCGTCGCCGGCATGAAAAATACAATCGCGGTGATCATGGCAGGGGGCAAAGGGAAACGGCTCATGCCACTCACCAAAGACCGTTCCAAACCTGCAATTCCCTTCGGCGGCATTTATCTGCTCATTGACCTGACCCTGTCCAACTGCATCAACTCGGGTGTCTATAGGATCATTGTCCTGCCCCAATACAAATCGCAGACCTTGGTCCAACACCTGGAAGGGGGCTGGAACATCTTCAGCCCGGCCCTGAATCATTACTTGAAGATCGCCCCTCCCCAGATGATGGCGGGGGATAAGTGGTACCAGGGAACGGCCGACTCCATCAGACAAAACGCCTATCTCTTGAAGAATGACGCGCCTGAACATGTCCTTGTACTGTGCGGTGACCATGTCTGCAAGATGGACTATGCGCGTTTTAAAGACTACCACGTGGCCCACGGGGCGGATGTGACCATCGCGGTGATTGAGCTAGGCGCAGAAATGGCCGGCCAATATGGTATCCTGGAGGTCGATGAAGGCTTCCAGGTAAAGGGGTTTCAGGAAAAACCCCTGGTCCCGAAAACCATTCCCGGCGAGAAAGGGCGCGTGCTGGCCTCCATGGGCATCTATCTTTTCAAGGCCGAGGTCCTTCTGGATTTGTTAAATAAGGATGATCGATCCGATTTCGGAAAAGACATACTGCCAGACATTCTTGATACCCATAACGTCATGGCCTATTCGTATAGAAGGGAAAACAAGATCCGGGATGTGCTTGTTTACGTGGACCAGGAGGGCAGCTTGAAGGAGAGTGCCTTACAGGTCGTCCGTGATTCAGGTTACTGGCGGGATGTGGGAGACTTGGACTCCTATTGGAACGCCAATATGGACCTTACGGGGGTGGACCCTTATTTCAATATGTACGGCCGTCACTGGCCCATCAGGACCTACCAGCGTCAATACCCGCCCGTCAAAACCGTTTTTGCGCAGGAATCCGGAGACCATTTGAGGGCGGGCCGCGCCCTTGATTCCCTGGTGGCGCACGGCTCAATCATCAGCGGCGGACTGGTTCTCAACAGCATCCTGTCCTACAACGTTTTCATCCAGAGCTGGGCGCGAGTGGAGGAATCGGTCATCATGGAGAACGTTGTCGTGGGACGTCATGCAAGAATCAAGAAAGCCATCATAGCAGAAGGCGCGCGGATTCCGATGCATACCAAGATCGGGTACAATCCCGTGGAAGATAGAAAACGCTTTACCGTCACCCCCCGGGGGATAACGGTCGTCACCAGGGAAGATTTTCCGGTATAGGTCATGCATCCATCAATATTAGAGGTCTTAAGATGAAACCCAAAATCAAGTATGACGTGGTTCCCAACCTCCCAGAAAACCTGACGGTTCTGAAACGTCTTGCCTACAACCTGCTCTTCAGCTGGAACGACGATATCAAGGATTTGTTCCATCGCATGGACCCCGGGCTCTGGTCATCATGCAATCAAAACCCGGTTTTGATGCTCGGCCTGCTCGGTCAGGGACGCCTGGATGAACTCTCCGGGGACCAGGGTTTTCTGGCCCAGATCGAGAGAGTGACCCGGGATTTTGAGCGCTACTTATCTCAACCCCACCTTCAAGCTGCGGATTATTTCGATGAAGAGAACCTCCAGATGGCCTATTTTTCCGCGGAATTCGGTCTTTCAGGCTGTTTGCCCATCTATTCCGGGGGACTGGGTGTTCTGGCGGGAGATCATATCAAATCTGCAAGTGACCTGAATGTACCGCTGGTAGGTATTGGTCTTCTTTACCAGGACGGTTACTTCAGCCAGTACCTGAACTCGGACGGCTGGCAGATGGAGACCTATCCACAAAATGACTTTCCCAACATGCCCGTCGAACTCATGAAGGATCGTGAGGGTCAACCCCTCAGAGTCCAGGTATTGATAAAGGATATCCCCTTGCAGATCCTGATCTGGCGTATACAAGTGGGCAGGATTCCCCTCTACATGCTCGACACCAATGATGAAAGCAACCCGCCTGAGTTGCGAAAAATAACCGGACAGCTCTACGGTGGTGACCGGGAGATGCGGCTGCGGCAGGAGATCGTACTCGGAATCGGTGGGATCAGGGCACTCAAGGCCATGGGAATCGAACCCACGGCCATACACATGAATGAAGGTCACTCGGCCTTCTCCGCCCTTGAGCGCATCAATATGCTCAGGCGCGATAAAGGCCTGTCTTTTGATGCGGCCCGTGAGATCGTGATGGCCAGTACCATCTTTACAACCCACACCCCTGTCCCCGCGGGAAACGACACCTTTGATCCCGACCTGGTCCGGGTCTATTTTGAGGAATACATCAAGGAGCTGGGTATCAATTTCAAGGTCCTGCTCGGCTACGGGCGTCTTGACCCCAGGAATGAAAAGGAACCTTTCGGGATGACTACCCTGGCCCTTCGTCTGGCCGCACATATCAATGGCGTCAGCCGCCTGCACGGGAAGGTCTCACGATCCATGTGGCAGAAGGTCTGGATCCATCACCCCGAAGAAGATGTTCCTATCGAACATATCACCAACGGGATTCATGTGCCCACCTGGATATCCCGGGAGATGGGTACGCTCTTCAACCGATATCTGGGTCCCGACTGGGCGGAAGATCCGGACAATGAGCGGGTCTGGCAACAGATTGAAAAAATTCCCGACACGGAACTGTGGCGGGCCCATGAAAGGTGCCGGGAACACCTGGTAGCCTATGTCCGTCTCAGGCTTGTGGAACAACTCAAGGCCCGAGGGGCCTCAACCTCCGAAGTTCAAAGGGCGTCTGAAGTCTTGACACCGGATGCCGTGACCATCGGTTTCGCCCGCCGGTTTGCCACCTACAAGAGGGCCACGCTCCTCTTCAGGGACCCCGACCGCCTGGAGCGCATCATCAATCACCCGGAACAACCGGTCCAGATCGTGATTGCGGGTAAATCGCACCCGCAGGACGATGAGGGCAAGGAGTTCATAAAACAAATCATCCACTTGGGCCAGGAAAAACGTTTCCGTCGGACTGTCGTCTTTCTGGAAGACTACAACATGGACGTGGCCCGCCACATGGTCTCCGGGACGGATATCTGGCTGAACACGCCACGCCGGCCCCTGGAAGCCTGCGGCACCAGCGGGATGAAAGCGCTTGCCAACGGTTCCCTGAATCTCAGCACCTTGGATGGCTGGTGGGATGAGGCCTATCACAGGGACTATGGATGGTCTCTCGGACATGGAGAGGTTTATAAAAACCAGGATTTTCAGGACGATCTGGAAAGTCAGAGCCTTTATAACCTGCTCGAAAACGAAATTGTCCCCCTCTTCTACGACAGGCAAATGGATGGGATCCCGAGAAGATGGGTGGAAAAAATGAAGGCCGGATTGCGTATGCTGGTTCCCGTCTACAACTCCCACCGAATGGTGCAGGAATACCTGGACCGTTTTTACCTCCCCTGCTCCCGCCGTTTCAACAATCTCTGCCGGGATGATTTCTCAAGCGCAAAAGATATTGCCTCATGGCGCCAGAAAATCATGACCAACTGGCATGAGATCTCGGTGGAGGAAGTGGTCGGGCTGGAAAGCCATGAAATCCAGGTGGGCAAATCCATAAAGGTTGAAGTAAGAATCAGGCTCGGGGTCCTTTCTCCCGACGATGTCACGGTGGAAGCCTATTACGGACGCCTCAATCACCAGGGGGATTTCGCGGAAAGGAATACCATCCCCCTTCAAGTCCTGGAGAACGCCGACGGTGTTTATCTTTTCGGGGGCGAGATACCCTGTGAAGGATCGGGACGTTTCGGTTACACAGTTCGGGTCATGCCCAGTTTTGAGAGATTGGAGAACCGCTTTTCCATGGGACTCGTCAGCTGGGCCTGATCAAACAGCCAAGGAGATCATGTGTTTTTTTCAACAACCCTGAAACCCCAGGAAATAGAAAGCGTCGTATCCTGTAACCTTGCTGACCCATTCGCCATTCTGGGCGCACACCCTGTGCAGGTTGGGAAGGAAAAGGGCGTTGCAGTACGGGCCTTCCTTCCCCGAGCCTTGGAGGTGGAAATCCTGGACCTCAATCCACAGGGCCCGGAAAAGGCAACGCAGATCCATAAGGACGGGCTTTTTGAAGCATGGCTCCCAGGAGAATTCGAGTTATTCCCCTACCGTCTCCGGAGTTCCTTTGACAATGGATCCCGCGCCGTCTTCCATGACTGCTACGCCTTTCTTCCGGTATTAAACGATGATGACTTCTATCTTTTCAATCAGGGCAGCCACGACAAAATCTATGAAAAGCTAGGTGCACACCCGTTCGTGCACCAGGGCATATCCGGCGTTCTGTTTGCCGTCTGGGCCCCTTCAGCCGCGCGTGTCAGTGTGCTGGGGGATTTCAACCAATGGGACGGCCGGCGACACCCCATGCGCGCAAGGGGTGTTTCGGGGATATGGGAGATATTCATCCCGCACCTGAAACCCGGGACACTCTACAAATTTGAAATCAGGACCCAAAACGGCACGCTTTTGATCAAGGCCGACCCGTTCGCCGTCTCCTTTGAAAAACGCCCGCGTACAGCAGGCATTGTGATGGGACTGGACGATTATGAATGGTCGGATCAGGAATGGATGGCCGAACGTGCCGGGAGGGATCTCCTTCGACGACCCCTCGCCATATACGAGGTTCATCTTGGCTCCTGGAAACGGACCGGGAAAGGTCAAGACTCATGGCTTACTTATCGCCAGGCAGCGGAAGAACTTGTCGCCTACGTAAAGGACATGGGTTTTACCCATATCCAGTTTCTTCCCCTTGCCGAACACCCCTTCGACGGCTCCTGGGGTTACCAGGTGACCGGTTATTATGCGCCCACTTCCCGATTCGGCTCTCCTGCGGATTTCATGTACCTGATCGATTGTTGCCACGCAGGGGGACTTGGGGTAATCCTCGACTGGGTCCCGGCCCATTTTCCTAGAGATCCACACGCCCTTGAATATTTTGACGGAACGCATCTCTATGAACACGCTGACCCCCGCCAAGGTGAACAGATGGACTGGGGCACCCTGATTTTCAACTACGGACGCAAGGAAGTAAAAAACTTTCTCATAGCCAATGCCTTGTTCTGGCTGGATAAGTATCATATCGACGGTCTGAGGGTAGATGCCGTTGCCTCCATGCTCTACCTTGACTACTCGCGCGAGGAGGGTGAGTGGGTACCCAATCGTTACGGTGGACGCGAAAATCTGGAGGCCATTGAATTAATCAAGGAGTTCAATAGCAAGATCTTCAAGTTCTACCCCGGCGTGGCAACGATTGCCGAGGAATCCACGGCCTGGCCCGGCGTTACCCGCCCCGTCCACCTGGGCGGCCTCGGGTTCTTGTTCAAGTGGAATATGGGTTGGATGCACGATATGCTCAGTTTCATGGCACAGGAGGCTGTCCACCGATCGTACCACACGGATCTCCTGACATTTGCACTGCTTTACGCGTTCCATGAAAATTTTATTCTGCCCCTGTCCCATGACGAAGTGGTGCACGGCAAGGCCTCGCTTCTCTCCAAGATGCCCGGGGACGACTGGCAGAAGTTTGCCAACCTGCGCCTGCTCCTGGGCTACATGTATGGAGAGCCCGGGAAAAAGACCCTCTTCATGGGAGGGGAGTTCGGGCAATGGTCCGAATGGAATCACGACCAGGGGCTGGAGTGGGATCTTCTGGGATACGAAGCCCACAAGGGTATTCAGAGATTTGTACGGGACCTCAACAGGATCTATCGCGAGGAGCCTGCACTGTATGAACAGGATTACGATCCCTCCGGATTCCAGTGGATCGATTTCCGCGACGCCGATGCCACGGTGGTTTCCTTTCTGAGAAAGGGAAAATCTTCAGAAAGGCCACTGGTATTCATTTTTAACTTCACGCCGGTGCTCCGGAAAAGTTACCGTATAGGGGTGCCTTCCGGAGGCTCCTACCGGGAACTACTCAACTCGGATGCCCAATGCTATGGGGGTTCCAACCAAGGACTGGAGGGCGGCACAACAGCCGAGGCCGTCCCCTGCCATGGCCACGCCTACTCGCTCGATCTCCGAATTCCTCCTCTTGGAATGCTCGTTCTCAAACCGGAAAAAGGATCTCTCCCCCCCTTTCAGGGCATTAGGATTAGTCAATAGTCCCGCTCTCGGGTAGTCCAAGGACGGACTTCCAACGAAGTCGTCTCATCCCCCGGAGTCAAGGAGCCGAACCTGAGACTCTTTTTCGTAGCTCATAGGCTGCCGCTTGCGGCATAAACCAGCTTTTTATGACTACATCAATAAAAAACTCAAGGAAAATTTTTCATTTGCCGATGTATCCAGTACGACGGAAAAGCGTTTAAGTCAGGGCACCGTCGACGCGGTGAATGAAGTGAAAAACAGATTAGACATCTCGGATATTCAGGACATTTTCAGGGATAATCAAAGACTTTTTGAAAAATTGATTGATGAATTAGAAGACAAGGAGTGTCTCGGCCGATCAAATGCCTCCCAACCTCAACACAAAAGAATTAGACCATGTGAGGACAAGCAGCCTCCGAAGGTCAATAATTTGAAAGAGGGGGTCTGAGGCGGCATTTCGGAGGCTACTCGAATGTGCGTGCATCTTTTTTTCAGGGCATGGCCAGGGATTGGATAAAACCTTTAACAAAGACTTTTGCTCTGAAAAAAACAACGGCATTCCGGGTAGCCATCAACATACAAGCCCAGTTGGATTGTCCACTATCAACCCAACCCCTGCACAGGCCCGGCGGTCCGCTTTTGGACGCCGGGCCATTTTTTCCCCAATATTCCCTTTTGTAGACGAACCCCTGCCATTCCACTGAGGCACATTTATCCACTGTGGGAGGGCCAGTGCATTCCTTTCCGGCGGAAATATGCCAAAGGCTTAAGGCACAAGGCGTAAGGCTTAAGGTCATGGTAGGTATTTTCAATAACGATTCCACTGCCCCTTCCTTGAGCAACGCGATGGTTTGCAGAATAGAAGCAAGATGGCGATAGGAATGATGGCTTCGATAGAAGTCATCATCGTGCCCATGGACGGGCACGCAAATCAATGGGTTGTTTTCCTGCCCATTGATTTGTAGGGAACCGAAAATCGCACTTTTCGTTTCCCGTCAGTAAAAAGTCCACGGACGGACTTTTTACATTCCATCAATAGGGCCATGGGGATCTTTTTTCAGGTCACGAAAACGCATCTTTGCTGGGCAGTTGCGCTCCTGATAAGCCGGCCGGCCGGCGCGCTTTCGGGGACTTCACCGAACAGTTCAGGAGTTCACAGGAATTACAAAAGGTTCCCCGGACGCCTTGCTTAGCAACTCGGGTCAACGCCAGAGTGACACAGCCCTCGTGCCTGAAAAAAGATTGCTGTGGCCCTGACCATGTTCCTTATGTCTCCCCACAGACTGAGCCGCATTCATAAAATATGAGTAAAGCACATTACAGAGAAATAAAACTCATGCGACATTCAAAAGAGCTCTTTTCTCCTTTGGAAAGATCAAGGGGTTGAAGCATGAGGAGACTCGATCCCTGGTAGGTGCGCTCAAAACCTTCTTCAGACATGGAAACCGTCATGAGCGGGAAAAACCACACCGTCACAGGGCGGGAGAAGGAAAAGACCGTCACCAACTGATCCGGACCATTAAACAGGGCAAACTCGGACACATCTTTTTCAATATCCTTTTCCGCCACCTCACGGCGCTTCCTTCCATTGATCAGATAATGCCTTTCCGGATCCCGGTCGGAAAAGAGCGTCAGGTTCAATTCGCAGCCGTACAGGCACTTGATGGGGCCACCATCCAGGCACCCGACCTCCCATTGCACATCCAGCACTCCTGATTTTCCAAGGCGCATTTCCTTTTTGACATGGGCCTGGGAAGAACCGATGCGCCCCTTTCGCGTCATTACAAGAGATGCTTTTTCAGCATCGGATAATATCTCTTCCAAAAGATAGCGTCCCTGGACGAAATCACCCAGTTCTTCGTGATCGTTAGCCGCATATTTTTCAAGATCACAGTCATCGGAAACAAAGTGATCCAGGAAAGAGGTCCTCGTGTAGGGGTCGTAGACCAGCAGTTTTTCAAGCCCCTCATCCTTGGCCGAAAGCATCTCGTGAATAGACAGGGTCCCTTCCTTTTCTTGTTGTTGGTCCCTGCCAAGTTCATCCAGCCGCCGGTGATAGGCCTCATGTCGCCGGGTCAGTACGTCGCTCAGGTCCAGGCTCTTCCTGACATTCCCGATCTCAAAAAGGCCGCCGCCCTTTGCGGGAGAAATACCTAAGGAAACGTCCGGGGTCCAGATCAGAATTTCCTCCTCTCCGTCTTTGTCAAAATCCATCTGTTGCGCCAGGATTTCATCTCCGGATTTCCGCATCAGATCCCTTTGGGCAAAAAGGAGGTTCTGGTAAATGGCCCTTCTCAGGTGGCCCAGATAGAGTCCTCCAAAGACGCCGTGCCAGTACGCGCAGTTACACTGCCCCCGCCAAAGAGAAATCCTCTCGTTGGAATCCGGGCCTAGCCTTTCGCTCAGGCATAGCATCTTCTTGTGCATCCGGTTTGCTTCGTCATACTTGACCAGGAAGTTATCCCAGACCCCGCCCCGCACAAAGGGATGCCAATCATCCCACCGGCCCATCTCCCGAAGAGAGGCAATCATATCCTCAAGGACCTCCCCCCGATCCGGCGGAAGGGCCCACTCGGTCATTTCCTCGTATGAGGCCTGGGGCAGATAAATCCGACCCAGGGCGGGCATCTCCTTGACAAATTCACCGGGAAGTCCTGTTTTTATCCAGGAGTCGTTTTCTCCGATGGCCTCAAAAAAGCGTTTGAGCCAGCCTTTCCTGATCACCCACTCGTGGGTGCCAGGCCACAGGCCGAATTTTTCACAGTCGTCCCCGTAGACCGCCACCGCCTTTCCCGAGTGTTCAAGGCTTTCCAGATGTGCAATGACCTCTTCAACCGGTTTAAAGGGAATCAGGTACCGCATGTTCATGGGTGTTGCCAGAAGGCGAAGGGTTTTTCCTTCCTTCTCCGTAATGTAGGGGCCATAGATAGCATCGGGTTTGATCCCGGCGTAAAAAAAGTGGGTGTCATCGACGATGGTGTAATGCATACCCGTTCCGGAAAGAACAGAGGGCAGAGACGGATCCCAGACCCGTTCCGTGAGCCAGAACCCGGTCGGTCTGTAATTGAACCGGGACAGGAGGTAGTCATTCATCTTCTCCATCTGTCCCCTGGCATCACGTGGAGGGATGGTTGCCAGGAGAGGCTCATAAAACCCTCCCGACAGGGGTTCCACCTGGCCCCTGTCTACCAGGGTGCCAAGCAGATCCAGCGTGGCAGGGTCATGTTGCTCCAGCCACTCGAAAAGAGGTCCGCTCACATGAAATCCGAGCCGCACGTGAGGATAGTCTCTCACCATCTTCAGCACGGGGCTATAGCACTGGTCAACCGCCTTTTCAAAGACATGATCAAAGTTGCCGACCGGTTGATGACAATGGAAAATCATAACAAGATTCAACATGCTTAACTCCCCGATAGGATAAAACCGAGCCGTTCGCCGAGCGCCCTGAAGGCGGCGACCTTTTTGCCGGACAGGTTGCTCATGAAATCCCCGTTCTGCGAGAGATCCCAATAGCGGTTCTGGCAATCCCAGAGATCCGGCCTCAAAGAAAGCGCGTCGGTCATGTCCAGGAAATCCGTCAGGGCCGCCGTACAGTCCAAATCAGGCGTCTCGGCGATACGAGCCATTAATGAACTGATAAGGATCTCGGACCCTTTTCTGTTTTCCGGATCGTCCAGGTTGAATTCAAATGGGCCGCCCTTTTCTGCGGGGCCCGTCAGTTTGTTCATCTTGGCCATTCTCATGCCCATCTGTTCACAGCCATCTCCAGGCATGGCCGCGAGATTTGCCCTCAAGAGGAGTCGCAGGAGATCATTCAATCCCTTCCGCTCTCCGGCACCCTCTTCCCTTCCCCTCGCGATCTCCACGAGGGCGGTAAGCATTTCCTCTTCTTCAATCACTTTCGGTTGAATGTGGTGCATCACCGTATGGGAAAGGGAATTCAGGATCGCCTGTTCAGTGTCCGGGCCCAAGTCTTTCAAGGTGTAGGTCACCTCAACCCCCTCTTCATAACGAACCTGGCACCGAAAGTTCGCCTCTCCTTCCCACACGGCGGAAAAAGCAAGGTTTTTTGTTTCCCCCGTCATGGGATCAACAATCCTGACTTCCCCGCTTTGCCCTCTTCCCCCGGGAACGCCGACTTCCTTTTCAGAAAGGGACCGGACCTGGCTGAAACAGCCGCCCGGCTCCATCAACCCCTCCCAAAACAGCCTCCCCGTGCCGTAGCAGGCGGCGATCTTCCCCGCATCCATCCGACTGGGACGGACGCGTTTTTCAAAAACACCCTTTCCGTTCCCAAAGGTCGGATCATTGCTCCCGGACCCTGAGAGATGCGACACAAACCCCGGCTCCAGATCTGATCCGGCCCACCTCCTGACAAGGGTCATGGACCGGTCCGCGTACATGAGGATCTGGCTCGCTTCCAAACCCGAGATGTCGTCAAAAAACCAGCCGCAGCTGGTAAACATGTAAAGGCCCATCCGCTGGGCCTCCAGGAGCTCAAAAGCCCTCACCGCCGCTTCGGAATCCAGGGGGTTTTCCTTGGCATGTCTCTCCAGAAAAACCCTCCGTGCCTCAGGGCCCGGATCCAGGAGTACGGCTATGTAGTCGTCCCTCGCCTCCCAGGGATCATTGAAAAAAGCCTGTCCCTGTTTCTCGAAAATGGCAGCGAGTTCCCCGGAGAGCCAGTCCATCGCTTCCCGCAGAGGAGCCCTCCAGGCCTGGTTCCATCCCTCGTGATGATCGACACTGCACCCACAGTCGGATCGCCACCTTTCTACGCCATGGGCGCAACTCCAGGAACTGTTCTCCTGGATACGAACCTCCATTTGGGGAGGAAATTTCTCAAGAAACCAGGCATAATTGCAGAGTTGAAGCCCGTCGCCGTTTTCCAGGTGATCGAACAGCCACCCGAGGGCCATGTCCCCGAACTTAAAATGATGTCCGTAGGATTCTCCGTCCGTGGCCACGTTCACCAGGCAGGCTCCTTCCCTTTCGTTGCCGATGCTGTTTTCAATATGGTTCAGAAAGGCCTCCCCTGAAGAGAGGATTTTCTCATAGGCGACTGCCTTTGAAAGCCCACCATCGTAGAAAAACACATCCATATGAAGTGATGACCCCGGGTCCGGAAAAACGCGGTACGGACGGGTGGTGTCCATCTTCTCCAATGATACATCTTTCCACTTTTCTTCTCCCATGCCCAGGGGGCGCACTGCCGTTGCCTGCGTTGGAGCCAGGACCGTAAAATGGATCCCTTCTGCGGCCATGAGGGCCAGCGTCTCCAGGTCCACTGCCGTCTCGGCAAGCCACATGCCCTCTGGACGACGGTCGAACCGGTGTTCAAAATCCGCAATCCCCCACCGGATCTGAGTCAGTTTGTCCCTTGTGGAGGCCAGGGGCATGATGATGTGGTTATAGACCTGTGCCATACCATTGCCGTGGCCGTTGAATCTCGTGCGACTGGCCCGATCCGCGGCGAGGATCTGTTCGTAGATCCAGGGATGGGCCTTTTCAAGCCAGGAGAGAAGGGTGGGCCCGAAATCGAAACTCATGAATTCATAGTTGTTGATGAGTTTCAGGATACGGCCCTTTGCGTCTGCGCGGCGGGCCCTGCTGTTGGGTCCATAGCATTCTCGCGTAACCTGCTCGTTCCAGTCATGGTAGGGATAGGCTGAGGCCTGATATTCGATGCTTTCCAACCAGGGATTTTCTCTGGGCGGCTGATAGAAATGGCCATGAATACAAAGATAGTTTTCCCTCATCTCTTGCCTCTTCGCCTTTTGGCGACAGCCCCTTCAAGGACCTTCAAGTAGGTTTTTGCCGATTTCCGCCATGAAAAATCATCCGCCATGGCCTCTTTCAAACTCCTTTCTTGCTCTTCCCATGTTCGATAAAGGAGTAATGATTGTCAACATAAGAATATCACCTTTCAAAACCAATGTTGATGGAACCGTAAAAAGTCCGTCCCTGGATTTTTTACTGACGGAAACCGAAAAGTGTGATTTTCGTTTTCCTTACAAATCAAAGGGTTGCAAAACACCCCATTGATTTGCGTGCCTGTCCATGGGCACGATGATGACTTTTTACGAAGTCATCAATGTTAAACCACCACTTGATTTCCTTTGCACTTCTGGTAATATCAGGGCGTCACTTGAAACGGGGCACAGGTGGAAATGGATAGGGACGACTGGCAGAAAAAGGGACAGGGTCACAGGGAAAGGCTGCGCCGTAAATTCGAGGAAGGGGGGCTTGAGCGGTTTTCCGACGAGGAGGTGGTGGAATTCCTCCTCACCCTGGGAACTCCCCGAAAAGATGTCAAGGTGGCGGCGAGAGAGGCTATCAAGCATTTTGGAAGTCTCTCCGGGGTCCTTGCAGCTCCAGCAAAAGACCTGACGCGGATAAAGGGAATCGGCCCGAAAAATGCCCTCTACCTGGGTCTGGTCCACCAGACCGCAAATCGATACCTGCACGACCGGACAAAGGGCAAGTCCTTTTTCACCTCCTCCCGCGCGGTGTTTGATTATCTCTTCCACGACATGCGGGACCTGAAGCGAGAAGTATTCAAGGTCCTGTTTCTTGACCGCAAAAACCAACTCATTGCAGATGAGGACATTTTTCTGGGCAGCCTGACCGGGAGTGCCGTTTACCCCCGTGAGATCATGACCCAGGCCCTGGAACACGGGGCCGCCGGCCTGGTCTTTGTTCACAACCATCCTTCCGGTGATCCCTCTCCTTCGGCAGAAGACCGCAGGCTGACAAGGGACCTCATATGGGCCGCAAGGCTCCTTCTCATCCAGGTCCTGGACCACATCGTTATCGGCGACAACCGGTATTACAGTTTTGCAGACGAGGGTCTTGTCAAACGGTTCAACATGGAGTGTGATGAAAGGCTTTCTTCCTCCATTATCCCTTGACAGGCCCAACGAAATCAGGAATCATAAACCCGTTTTTATGGTTTCATACCCTAAGTGCGAGAGTGGCGGAACTGGTAGACGCGCTGGACTTAGGATCCAGTGGAGCAATCCGTGGGGGTTCGAGTCCCCCCCCTCGCACCAGATCCTGATGGAACCGAAAAAAGTCCGTCCTTGGACTTTTTACTGACAGCCCCGTCCGTGAGCACGATTATGGCTTTTAACAGAGCCATCACCCTCCCTTTTTCCAACAATACCAAAGCGCCGCGTATCCCTTCCCAAGCCGTTTATTCCTGGACCCATCTCCTTGGCACATTTATTGCTTTTTCTAACTGTTGTTACAGTCATTTTCCAGATTGAAAGGGGATAACCTGCAAAAAAGCCATTTGAGGCAGTGCCAAAAGGACAGGTTTCGAAAAAAAAAGCGCCGGAACGAGAAAAATGACGTCAATTATCATGACATTTAACGACAATTATTTGGCATTTCTTCCTGCAAGTCCTTCCTTGCTGTGCCATTCCCTGCCCCTCGTTGGCACTATTCCCTGAGGCGCTGGAAGAATATCGATACGTTACGAAAAATCAAAGGATGGTCCTGAAGGGGGAGAGAGTTCATGAAGATCAACACCAAGATTATGCTCATGGTTACCTTCGCTCTGGTTTTCAGTTCACTCGTCGTTGGGGCAATGGCTTTCTGGCAATTGAAAAGCAACAGTGCCGCTTCCATTTCCCAGATCAAGAAGCTTGGTGAGGCCAGTATAGAGCAACTCAAGAATCAGGGAACCAGAGAAATCAATACGTACCGGGAGGACACTATAAAGGCCAAGAAAGCCCTCATGCGTTCAGTAGTGGAAACAGCATACAGTTTTCTTGAGAGAGCCAACCAGGATGCGAAAGCAATGCTGGAAGAAGGCCTGACAGAAGAAGTCAAAAAGGCCATACTGGCCGAAGCCCAGGAAAACATAGCAGGGTTCGTGGGGAAACTCCGATATGGTCTCAAGAACAAAGACTATTTCTGGATCAACGATATGCAGCCCCGCATGATCATGGATCCCTACCATCCCAAACTGAAAGGAGAAGATCTTTCCAACATCAAGGATCCGAAAGGCAAGAAAGTCTTCGTGGAAATGGTTAAGGTTTGTGGTACCGAGGGACAGGGTTTTGTGGACTACTACTGGCCGAAATATGGCAGCGACAAGCCCTTTCCCAAAATCTCTTTTGTGAAACTTTTCAAACCATGGGACTGGGTGATCGGAACGGGCAGTTATCTCGATGACGTGGAGGCTGCGGTGAAAGTCCGACAGGCGGCCTTGAATACAAAGGTCAAGGCCATACAGGGCCAAATTGCTGGGCTCGTCAAAGAAAATGCGGCCCATGCCGGCCAAAAAATCGAACAGGTGATCAGATGGGTTGCCGTCGTGATCCTGTTCACGGTCCTTCTCGCCCTTCTCTTTTCCCTCTGGTTCACGCGTCGCAACATTACCAGGCCGGTCAACCACATTGTGGAGGAGCTGAACGAAGGGGCCGATCAGGTGGCAACCGGTTCGAATCAGGTCTCCTCTGCCAGCCAGGCTCTAGCTGAAGGCGCCTCGGAACAGGCGGCATCCATTCAACAAACCTCTTCTTCACTTGAAGAAATGGCCGCCATGACCAGGCAAAATGCCGAAAATGCAGGTCAGGCGAATATGCTCATGCAAGAGGCCAACAGGGTGGTTGGGGATGCCAAACAGGCCATGGGAAAACTGACCGGTTCCATGGAGGATATCTCAAAGGCCAGTGAAGAAACCCAAAAGATCATCAAGACCATAGATGAAATAGCCTTTCAAACCAATCTCCTTGCCTTGAATGCCGCGGTGGAAGCAGCCAGGGCGGGCGAAGCAGGTGCCGGGTTCGCCGTGGTTGCCGATGAAGTCCGGAACCTTGCCATGCGTACCGCCGAGGCAGCCCGGAATACGGCGGAGCTCATCAAGGGTACGGTCCGGAAAATAAAAGATGGCTCTGCGCTCGTGGGGGAAACCAACAAAGCCTTCACCGGGGTTTCCGGAAGCACTTCTAAAGTCGGGGAACTGGTGGCGGAAATCGCTGCTGCATCCCGGGAGCAGGCAAATGGCATCGAACAACTGAACGATGCCGTTAACCTCATGGACCAGGTCGTCCAAAAAAATGCGGCAAGCGCCGAAGAGTCCGCTTCAGCATCGGAAGAAATGAACGCCCAGGCGGAGAACATGAAGGGCGTTGTCCTACAACTTGTGGTGCTGGCGGGAGGCAGACGGAATGGCAGGGGACATCACGACCTTATCGAAAACAGGAAGCGTGCGTCCCTCCAGGGAAGACCAACCCCCAGCCCTTTGGAACAGGGTCAGACGAAAACCCTGTCAGGGCGTGATAACGACAGGGGCGATCCTGAGCAGGTCATTCCCATGGAAGATGATTTCCAAGATTTTTGATATTCTTGTTACTTCCCTTCCGTGCCGGCGAAATGGCTCATGTACTTGAGACGCCAAGTCTTGGGGCTCATATATTGATCTCCCAACACCCACATGCCAAGCTTTCCTGCCTTTGCATCCCTTTCAGCATCAAGGTAAGGAACGATATCCAAACCCTTCGGAAGATTATCCCTCTGGACTTCCGCCAGCCCCTTCTTCACCATTTCCAGGTTGATGTTCTTCTTGCCCAGGCGAATCACTCCGATAATGTTATCGTGGGGATAGGGGGCCACACCATACCCCTCTACTTCAACAGAACGATTGAGGACCTCCTCCGCTAAAAAATCCCTGGCCTCTTTTCCAAAGGGCTGGCCTTTCTTATGAACCTCGTCGGCCACCTCGGGGGCGTCAATGCCGACAAGCATGATGTAGACCACGACTTGCCCGGACTCCGCCCTTACGGTGTCACCATCATACACCCGTGTAATCGTGAAACGATCTGCCGAGAAGGCCATCGGACAAAATGTGCAGAGAACGGCAATAGCTGCTATCAGGATACCTATCCATCTCTTCATCAGTTGTACCTCTTGTCTGTTGTCACGGATTTCAAACTTGATAACTTTGAAGGAAGTCCAGGGACGACCTTCCAACGAAGTCGTGACCTGCTTGAGCAGGCAAACGGCATATTCCAGAAGCTACGCTCCCTCCGTCGTCCACGACTCCTCGCTCAGGGATTTTGCCCCTTCCACTGTCCTGTTCCAGGGCCGAAATGACGCCGCTTCAGCAACATCCCGTTCACCTGCTCCTCATAGCGAGCCATTTTATTTGCTGCAGCCAGGAGCCGGGCGTGAGACTCTTTTTCAGTCCCTTTCTCATAGTGCACTTGGCACCAAATACCGATATGGACGGCTATTTGGGGTTTACGCCTCCCAAACCCCAAGCGCTTCTATGAATTTACGCTAAACTCCAAATCGGCGTCCATTCCCTCCCAAGTGTTTAGAAAGGGTCTGAAAAAGAGTGTCAGGTTCGGCTCCACTTCGGTGCTCATAGGCTGTCGCTTGCGGCATGAACCAGCTTTTTGCGATTTTACGATTCCATCAAGATTGATGGCTTTGTAAAAAGTCATCATCGTGCCCATGGACGGGCACGCAAATCAATGGGGTGCAAGGCAACTCGTTGATTTGTAAGGAAGCCGAAAATCACACTTTTCGGTTTCCGCTAGTAAAAAGTCCATGGAGGGACTTTTTACGATTCCATCAAGCTTGGGAGGAGTATATATCAAACCAGGGGTAATCCCCAAGCAAAAAGGGCGGCTCAAACGGAACCCTTCCAGTTTCTTTCAAAAAAGCATTGACACCGAATCAGTAGCCGTTCTAAAAAAACAAACCTCCTTACTCTGGATTTTTGAAGACTTTGCTCTCAGGGTAAAGCGTGTTCGTCGGACCCGGTTTTTTCTCATAGGCAAATCTCCCGAAGGATGAATGACATGACAGTATCGGCCATGGGCATTTTTATCAGGGATAACTTTGGTAGGCGCTCGGGCGTTGAACGGCGTTTAACCCGTCTGCAATACGTCGGTGATGAGGTGCGCAAAGGCAGAGAACGGAGACAGGGGAGCGATAGAAGATCCCCTTTTGATCGCAGGATTCTTAGTGACAGGAGGTCCGGGGCAACTGAAAGCCCCGGAATGTTCTGGTTTTCGACAAATCCGGACCCACTATCTTCACCCCTGGAAAACCCGTTTTGTGTCATCGGGCCGAACCGGAGAAGCAGTCAACAAAGGAGATCCGGCATCGATCGGAGGGATTTTCTGATAGTGTGAATCTTGATGACTTTGAAAGAAGTCGTCATCTCCACCATCGTTGCCTGGTATGGCCTGTTTTGATGGAAAAAAAGGACTCCGCTTGAAATTCAAAATAGTGTCCTTATATTGAACCTACTGTTTGGCGAATATGGCCTGCCCTGGATCTCTCCACACGAGTACGCGGCACTTATTTTGCATGGATAAATAGGGAAACGAAAGAGGAAACACATGAAGACGAATTTTGAAACCATCAGTCCTGTCAAGAAAAAACTAACCGTAGAAGTTGGCGCTGAAGAAATCGATGGCAAGCTGAAAATTGCCTACAGGGACGTGGCAAAAAAGGCAAAAATCCCCGGGTTTCGCCCCGGAAAAGCGCCCAAAAAAATCCTGGAGAGATATTTTGGTGACCAGGTGATCGATGACGTGGTCAAGAGCATTATCAGCGAAACCTTCCCAAAGGCCGTCCAGGAAAGTGACGTTTTTCCTCTTGGCACACCGTTGCTCGAAAAAGGGGATTTGAAGGCAGGCGAAAACTTCAAGTACTCTGCCATTATGGAGGTTCGGCCCGAATTCGAACTGAAAGATTACCTCGGGCTTGAACTTGAAAAAGAGAAATGTGTTATCGGAGATGAAGATGTGCAAAAACGCCTTGAGCAGATTCAGGAGGCACACGGCAAGTTAACACCCGTAGAGGATGACCGCCCCGTCAAAGAGGGGGACTATGTCATTATCGATTATGAAGGGTTTGAGGGAGAGGCTCCCATCGATGGCATCAAATCCACCAATTTTCTCCTAAAAGTGGGTAGCGGTGATTTCCATCCACAGTTCGAGAATGCCCTGGTGGGGCTGAAAAAAGATGAACAGGTTGAAGTCGATGTGGATTTCGAGGAAACCTATTACCATCAGAATCTTGCCGGGAAAAAGGCCCATTTCAAGGTCTGGATTCATGATCTCAAAGAGATGGTGTTACCGGAACTGAATGATGAGTTTGCCGCTAATTTCGGGACCGACTTCAAAGACATGAAGAGTCTTGAACAAAAGGTCCGTGAACTGCTCCAAACCGAGGAAGAGAAACGAACCGACACAGATCTGAAAAGACGGTTGACGCAAAAAATAGCGGAGGACGTGGAATGCGAACTTCCTGAGGTACTTGTGGCTTCGGAGATCGACAACGCCTTGGCAAGAGTTCGCGAGAACCTGATGAGGAGTGGCTCCAGCCTGGAAAAAGCAGGGCTTTCAGAAGAACAGTTGCGGGGAGACTTCCGGAAAGATGCTGAAAGCAGGGTTAAAGAGATGCTCATCCTGGGTGAAATCGCGAAGAAAGAAGATATTGATGTCGACGATCAAGAACTTACCGAGGCCATTGAAAACTTAGCTATGTCGATGGGACAGCCGCCTGAAGCCATTAAACAATACTATGAGACCAGGGGCCTCATGGACTCCTTGAGGGAAACGCTGATGGAGGAAAAAACATTGAATTACCTTGTAGAGCATGCTAGCATCAAAGATGTGGAAAAGGGAATAATGCAGCAGACTCAGAAAGCCGAATCATAGACGGAGGTCAGTTTGATCCCATGTTAATACCAGTTGTTGTAGAACAATCAAATCGTGGGGAAAGGGCCTACGATATATATTCCCGGCTCCTGAAAGACAGAATTATCTTTATGGGCGAACAGGTTGCCGATGGTATGTCCAATACCGTCATAGCCCAGATGCTTTTTCTGGAATCAGAAGACCCGGACAAAGACATCAACCTTTACATCAACAGTCCCGGAGGTTCGGTGACGGCGGGGATGGCGATTTATGACACCATGGAGTACATCAGACCTGATGTGGCTACCATCTGCATGGGCCAGACAGCCAGTATGGCGGCATTGCTGCTTGCAGCAGGTGCAAAAGGCAAGCGCTATGCCCTTCCCCACTCCAGAATCATGATACACCAACCCCTGGGCGGAGCGCAGGGCCAGGCTACGGATATTGATATCCAGGCCAGAGAAATCCTCAAGATGAGGGATGTCCTCAATCATATTCTGGCTAAACATACCGGGCAGGATATTGAGAAAATTCAAGTGGACACTGATCGCGATTTTTTTATGAGCAGTGAAGAAGCCCTGGGATATGGCATCGTTGACAGGGTCATCACCACCCGAGAGATTCAGGACGATCTGAAAAAGAAATAAGCATGACTTTGTAAGAAGTCCTGAGGCCCGGACTTTTTACGATTCCATCAAATAACAGGACGGAAAACACCATGCCTAGAAGGAATGACCAAAATGATGACCTGCTCTGTTCCTTTTGCGGAAAGAGTCAGGATGAAGTCAAAAAACTGATTGCCGGACCCTCCGTTTATATCTGCGACGAGTGTATCCAGCTTTGCAATGAAATCATTGCTGAAGAATACGGCGACAAAGCAGGCAAGGATTCTTCCGCCGACTTGCCTAAACCTTCGGAAATCAAGGAGACCGTCGACCAGTACGTGATTGAGCAGGAAAAAGCCAAAAAGGTCCTATCGGTAGCTGTGCACAATCACTACAAGAGAATCAATACCAAGGTCGACATGGAGGGTGTTGAAATACAAAAAAGCAACATTCTTCTGATAGGGCCCACCGGTTCGGGCAAAACCCTCCTTGCCCAAACCCTGGCGAGGATATTGAAAGTCCCCTTCACCATTGCGGATGCCACCACTTTGACCGAGGCGGGGTATGTAGGTGAAGACGTGGAGAATATTATACTGAACCTGGTCCAGATGGCCGACTATGATGTCGAGGCCGCCTCGAGAGGCATTGTCTACATTGACGAAATAGACAAGATCGCCCGGAAGGCCGACAGCCCCTCCATCACCAGGGACGTGTCCGGAGAGGGAGTGCAGCAGGCCCTTCTCAAGATCATCGAAGGAACAATGGCCAGTATTCCCCCCAAGGGCGGAAGAAAGCATCCGCACCAGGACTTTGTGAAGGTGGATACCAGCAACATCCTCTTCATCTGCGGCGGAACATTCAATGGATTGGACAAACTCATCAGGAATCGAATCGGCAGCAAGGCCATGGGTTTTGAAGCGGATATTCATGTTCAGAGCGAAACAGACGTCAATGAGATTATGACGAAGGTGCAACCTGAAGACCTTATTAAATTCGGACTTATCCCTGAATTTATTGGAAGAATTCCGATCATTGCGTCCTTGGGTGAATTAAGCCTACAGGCCCTTGTCAGGATTTTGACAGAACCCAAAAACGCCCTGATCAAACAATACGAAAAGCTCTTTGAACTCGAAGACGTGAAGCTTAAATTCACCGAGGATGCACTGCAAGCCGTGGCCAAGAATGCCCTTGAACGCAAGTCCGGGGCTCGCGGTCTCCGGGCTATTTTGGAGTCGGTTATGTTGGATATCATGTATGACATTCCAACTTCACCGGACGTTCGCGAATGTGTGATCGGCGAAGACGTCATTTTGAAAGGTGAAAACCCTCTGCTACTTTATGAAAATCAGGTAGGATATGCATAAGACTATGTTTAAAATAGATAAAAATGAGAAAGATGATTTCCTAAAAGATGAGAAGTGTTATTACCCACTGCTGCCTTTGAGGGATGTCGTGGTATTCCCCAATGTGGTGGTGCCGCTTTTTGTCGGGCGTGACAAATCCATCAAGGCCTTGGAATACGCCATGTCCCACCAGAAAGAAGTCTTTCTGTCCGCGCAAAAGGACGCCAAGATCGACAAGCCCTCCCCCAAAGATATCTTTCACTTTGGGACGATCGGCGCAGTGCTCCAGCTCCTCAAGTTGCCCGATGGGACCGTGAAGGCTCTCATTGAGGGAAAAGAGCGGGGCAAGATAGAAAACTTTTTGGATAATCATGACTTTTTCATGGTGGAGGTAGCCAAACTCGCCCACGAAAGCGACATCAATATCGAGATCAAGGCCATTATCCGTGCCATCAACAGCAGTTTCGCAGAATACGCCAAGCTGAACAACAAGATCAGTGAAGAAATCAGCTCCACCGTTACGAGCATTGAAGATCCGGTCCGTCTGGCAGATACCATTGCCGGGCATCTCGCACTGAAGGTGGTTGATAAACAGGAACTGCTCGAAGAGCAGAATCTGAATCGACGGCTGGAACGGATCTACGAAAAACTTCGCAACGAAATAGACATCCTCAAGCTGGAAACAAGCCTGAGAACCCGCGTCAAAAAACAGATGGAGAAGACCCAGAAGGATTACTATCTCAATGAACAGATGCGGGCCATTCAAAAGGAGATGGGTACCAAGGACGATTTCAAGGCCGAACTCGACGAATTACAGAAGAAAATCAAACGCAAGAGGCTTTCCAAAGAGGCCCGAAATAGGGTCAGGCAGGAATTCAAGAAACTGAAGATGATGTCGCCCATGTCCGCAGAGGCGGCCGTGGTTCGTAACTATGTAGACTGGATTCTCTCCTTGCCGTGGTACGACAAGACGAAAGAAAAACTGGATATCGATGCCGCGGAAAACATCCTGAATGAAGACCATTACGGCCTCGAAAAGCCCAAAGAAAGGATACTTGAATACCTGGCGGTCCAGCGTCTTACAAAAAAAATCAGGGGACCCATCCTCTGTCTTGTGGGACCTCCAGGGGTAGGAAAAACCTCACTGGCCAAATCCGTTGCCAGGGCAACGGGCCGGAATTTTGTCAGGCTTTCTCTAGGTGGCGTCCGTGATGAAGCTGAGATACGCGGTCACAGAAGGACCTATATCGGGGCACTTCCCGGAAAAATCATCCAGTTTCTAAAAAAGGCAAAATCCAACAACCCCGTTTTCTGCCTCGATGAGGTGGACAAAATGAGTACCGATTTTCGCGGCGACCCTTCTGCAGCGTTGCTGGAGGTTCTGGATCCGGAACAGAACTTTGCCTTCAATGACCACTATCTGGACCTGGATTACGATCTCTCACAGATCCTTTTCATTACCACAGCCAATAACCTTCACACCATCCCCCTGCCCCTCCAGGACCGAATGGAAATCATCCGGCTTCCAGGCTATACAGAGGTGGAAAAACTCAGTATTGCAAAGCAATTTCTGATCAGGAAGCAAATCGAGATCAATGGTCTTCACCCGGAAAATCTCTCCTTTTCCGACGGCAGCATACTGAAGGTCATCCGGAATTACACCCGGGAAGCCGGCGTCCGGAATCTGGAGCGTGAAATATCTTCCATCTGCCGCAAGGTGGCCAAGGAAGTGGTCAGAAGCGGCAAGGACACGAAGGTCCAGGTCACGGCCCAGTCGATCCACAAATACCTGAGTGTTGAGAAATTTCATTATGGCCGAACCGAAGAAAAGGATAGGATAGGCCTTACCACCGGTCTGGCCTGGACTGAAGTCGGCGGGGAACTGCTCCAGACGGAAGCCACGGTCATGCCCGGCAAGGGCAGCCTGGTGCTCACAGGGAAACTCGGTGAGGTGATGCAGGAATCGGCCCAGGCCGCGCTAAGCTATGTACGTTCCAGGGCCAGCCGATTAGGGCTTCCTGAGAATTTTTATGAAAAAACGGATATCCATATCCATGTTCCCGAAGGAGCCATCCCCAAGGACGGGCCATCGGCGGGCATCACTCTGGCAACGTCTATCGTGTCGGCCCTGCTCAGAAAACCGGTTACCCGTGACCTTGCCATGACAGGTGAAATCACCCTCAGGGGCCGTGTGCTCCCTATCGGGGGCTTGAAGGAAAAAATTCTTGCCGCCCACCGCGGTGGCGTCACCAAGGTGCTGATTCCCTTTGAGAACAAAAAGGATATCGAGGAAATACCCAAGAAGATACTGAAAAGGGTGGAACTGACCCTTGTGGAACATATGGATGACGTACTGAGAGAGGCCCTTATTCTGAATGAGGGAGAGGAACTCTTTCTCCCGGAAGAGGAATGTGAGCCCTTTTGCGTTACCAAACCGACAACAAAAATCGCCAGGCCGTCGGTGGAACTCATGTAACGCTGAGAGCTAATTGTCTTGACATGCGCCCTGGAGATTGATAGAAATAATCCTTTGCCTGGGCGGATAGCTCAGTGGGAGAGCATCGGCCTTACAAGCCGAGGGTCGCAGGTTCAAATCCTGTTCCGCCTACCATCCCAAAGAGGCGTGTATCTCGGTTAGAACGTCCCGCTTTTCAGGCGGGAAGATCGCGAGCCAGGGTTCATTGAAGTTATAGATTTGTTTGCGGGGACGTAGTTCAGCTCTGGTTAGAACGCCGGCCTGTCACGCCGGAGGTCGCGAGTTCGAGTCTCGTCGTCCCCGCCACCGAATAATGAGGGGCTTGGGATATTACCAGCCCCTTTTTTAATTCCCACATGACAACCCTTGGCTGCGATGTCATCCCGGCCACCGGCCCCCCAACACAGTAAACCCTGTCTTTTGCAGATAGGTTTTTTTTGTTGACAGGCACCCTTTCCATCAATACAACGCAAACATGCCCTTCTTCGTCTATATCCTCCAATCCGAAGTGGATGGCAGTTACTATGTCGGCTCCACTCAAGACTTAACCGAAAGACTGGAGCGCCACAACCAGGGCCGATCAAAATACACCAAATCAAAACGCCCATGGAAACTTGTCTATAGAGAAGAACTTCCAGATCGATCAAACGCAGTGAGGCGAGAACGGCAGATCAAGAACCATAAGAACAAAACATACATAGAATCCCTGGTTAAAACGTCCCGCTTGCAGAGCGGGAAGGTCGCGAGTTCCCCGCCCCTGGCGGGATCTAAGGACGAGCTGCGTCGTCACAGCCACAATAAAATCAATGTGTTAAGCTATAAAGCTCAACCCCTTTTTTAATGCCAAAATTTTGTTTTCCAACCCTATTTCCAACCTTCAGGTTAATTCATGACTCGAATAATTTGATAAAGCCAAAGATTGTGAGGGAGTGCTTATTGCTGGCCTTGTCCATTTTGGCGGATTACCGGGTAGGTCAGGGGTATTACCACCCCTTTCCCCCCTAAGAACCGTACGTGATAGTTTCCCATCATACGGCTCAAGCCTCTCGAAAGGCAACCCTTAGGGATCTGCCCGGCTGCCAAACCTCCTAAGCGGCATTCATGGCCCGTAATTCCCGGGCCGACATAGCCGCCAGCAATTTGCTCTCCTTATCGTGCCGTCTGCGCCAAAAGTACTTGGCATACTCTTGCAAATAAGGATTTGCATCGGCCTTTATCTTAATGTATCTTCGGATACCAATGGCGTGCAATTTGACAGCCTCATAGACCTTTGTTTTACCTGAGGCAGTCTTGGCACGTACGCGGTCAGGACATCGAGCCTTTTCTGAAAGTGCTGAAAAGAAGAGCCCTCCTTTATATTGGTATAGGGCTAATCGCGGTGCTGACCGGTGCCGGGGGCCGTGCAAGCAAACGCAGTTTGATTGTGCGGTTCACGGTATCCGGTCAAGTACCTTTTGCCTTTAATGAAGAGGAGACATGCATATACGTTATCAACCAGGATGGATGCCTCGTGTGTCGCAATTGCGAAGAGGAATGTTCGAAGAAATGCATCCACATAGATTTTTCGTATCGCTCAACCGTGAGCTATTTTTAACGTGCCACTCGTTTAGAAAAGCAATGGAACAGGAGACAATGTCATGGCAAGAATCAGCATAAAGAGAGGGTTTGCAGATACTCCTAAAGGTCAGATCCATTATGCGACCGCCGGGAAGGGGGACCCGGTGCTTTTCTTGCACCAGACCCCCCGATCCTGGGACGAGTATCGAGATGTCCTTCCTCTGGTCGGTGAGAGGTATCGCGGGATTGCGATGGATACCATCGGCTTTGGAGATTCGTACAAGCCGAAGGAGCAGGGGTCAATAGAGTCATATGCTATGGGTGTAATAGATTTCCTCGATGCCATTTCCATTGAACGCGTCTCCCTAATAGGCCACCATACTGGCGGGGTGGTAGCATTGGAGGTTGCCGCAACCCATCCGGAACGTATCCATAAACTGGTGCTCTCCTCCACCCCCTATGTGGATGCAGCGGATCGCGAGGCGAGAAAGAGACGTCCTTTTATAGATGAGGTTGAATTTAAGGAAGATGGATCACACCTCACAGAGATCTGGCGGAGGCGCATGTCATTTTATCCCAAGAACCGGCCCGACCTGATCACCCGGCTCGTCATCGACACTCTGAAAGTCGGCGACCGCATGGAAGAGGGGCACCGCGCGGTCAGCGCGTACAAAATGGAGGAGAAAACCGCACTGGTGAAAGCGCCCACGTTGGTTCTGGCAGGGGCCAGGGATCCGTTTTCATTCCCTAGGATGAAACCCCTCTCTGAAGCAATAAAGGGCAGCGAGACCGCGGTTGTTGATGAGGGCATGGTGCCGATGGTCGATCAACTTCCCGAGGAGTTTGCAAGGGTGGTACTCACATTTCTCGACAAAAACTAACCTCGAGCGGAGAACCTATTGCGGGAATTGATGAAGATTTGCAGCTGCCCTGCCCCCAGTCCAGCGCGGGGAGGATGTGGCCGATTGGTGTTAAAAAGCGCGGAGGTGGATGAAGGAGGAGCGCTCTAGGTGGGTCCCTGGAGCGTCGATCGAAAGGCGTGGATCAACGGAAGGTGGGGGACCTCTTGAGTATCCGTTTGCCGGGCAGAAGGATTTTTCTTTTTGCCGACTCAGAACCACTCCGCTTTAAGTATGTACAACCTTTTGAACGCAACCAAGAATTTCATGCCTCAAAATCTATGAAATCAGCCGCATTCCTTTAGAGGTTAACTGAAAACGCTTGATTTTCTGGGAATGCGGCTCGGAACGAGCCGTTTGGCATACACGTTTGTTTCTTTGAAACTCATTTGTTCCGTTAATTTTGTCTCGCAAAGCACCTTAGCACTTGAATGCAACAACCTTCCTTGATTCTAATGTCAGATCTTTTCCCATCAGGAAATCCCTTCCTGCTCGAGTGCCCTTTTCCCCTCACAACTCGTCCTCCTTGTGCAAAAGATACTCTTTTAAATTTTTCTTGGCATCTTCAAGATGTTCCCTCATTACAAATTCAGATAATGTGGGGTTATTCGATTTTAAAGAATCTACAATCTTCCTATGCGCCATAAGGGTTGCGGTTGATTGGCCTGGAATGGAAGGAAAAACGCGTGTAATAACGTTAGTCAGCAGACGATAATTTGCACGTATAGTTATTAAATGAGGATTTTTAGTAGCTTCGGTAATCAACCAGTGGAAATGGGCGTTCAACTCGAAAATAAGTTCTTTATTATTTTCATCTATGGCTCTTTCAAGCAAAAAATTATGCTCTCTGAGTTTTTCTATCTGATTATCACTGATTTGAGAACATGCAAAACGGCTGGCAGCCCCTTCGAGAATTATCAGTACATCATAGATTTTGAGAATATCTTCAAGGGAGAGCTTAATTATTTTTGCGCCCACACCCGGTATGATTTGAATAAAACCTTCTTCTTCCAAATGGTTTAGTGCCTCGCGAACCGGTGTGCGACTGACGTTAAACATTTTACAAAGATCGTTCTCCTTAAGACGCTCACCGGGTCTAAAATCCCTATTAACAATCGCATCCCGTAAATCCCTAATGATTTTATTTTTCAGATTCATAAATATTGATGGTCTCGTAAAAAGTCGGGCATCCCTTATGCAGCTATTGTGAGCGAATGCCCGTAGCTACGGCTAAAGCAGAGATTCCCGAATGTCGTTCTCATCTGCAAAGGGATCCTTGTCGAGAAGGCCCTTTGTGGCGACTATCATTCCCGGAGTGCAAAATCCGCACTGGATTGCTCCCTCTTTAATGAAAGCCCTTTGAATGGCATGGAGTTCCCCTCCTTTGGATAATCCTTCAATCGTCAGGACTTCCTGGCCATCTGTTTCATGGGCCAGGACGAGACAGGCATTTACCGGAGCCCCGTTCAGCAGCACAGTACAGGCACCGCATTCTCCCATCTCACAGGCGCTTTTTGTCCCGGTAAGGCCGATATCATAGCGGAGGATCTCAAGAAGAGTCCGATGCCCTTCAGCCAACAGAGTATATTCAACCCCATTAACCGTTACGTTCAATTCAGTCTTCATTCTGACACCCCCTGGTTATACGATTTCCTGGCGGCCAAAAGGGCTCTTTGGGTTAAAACCCTGATCAGTTCATAGCGGTAGCTTGCCGTGGTTCGGACATCCGTAATGGGGCTGGCCTGCCCGGAGACATAATGAACGATCTTGTCTATGGTGATGTCGTCTAAACCGGAACCGGAAATAATTTCTTCCAAGTTATTCAGCAGGAGAGGGGTTGGGGCGACAGCTCCAAGGGCAATCCTGATTTTACTGCAATTTCGTCTTCCCGGTTTAAAACCCAGAAAGAGACCCACGCCGACCAATGCAATGTCCATCTTGGATCGATATGCCTTCAAATAGGTTGAAAAACAGGGTTGTGAAATGGGGAGATAAATCTCTTTCAGAATTTCTCCGGTTTCGAGATGTGTTTGCCCCGGACCTTTAAAAAAATCCTGAAGCGGCATTGTCCGGTCTTTGTTTTCGCTCGTAATTACCAAAGAGGCGCCATGGACTAGCAATGCCGGAACCATGTCCGCGGAAGGCGCACCATTACAGAGATTGCCACCTATGGTTGCCCTATTTCTTACCTGGGCCGAACCAATTTGTTGTGCAGCTTCCGCAATCGCAGGGAATGAACGCATAATTCCACGGTGCCCGACGATGGTGGAGAAGGTGGTCATTGCCCCTATGAAAAGACCATTACTGTCAGTACGAACTTCTGAGAGATTAGGAATATCTCTCAGGCTAATGACCCTTTCCGGCAAGATGTCATCCTTTTTTATCCGCACCAGAAGATCGGTGCCGCCAGCCAGAATATAATTACTGCTATTCCGCGTGCCGAGAAGACGGCATGCTTCATTCAGGGAAACGGGACGGATATATTCAAAGGATTTCAACGTTCAAAACTCCCGATCAATTCGCCAACGCTTTGTATTGCATGACTTTTCAAATAATTCTTAATTCCTTCAATAACATCAATCATTATCCCAGGATTCACAAAATTCCAGGTCCCTATCTCGATGGCCGTGGCTCCCGCGATAATAAATTCAAGAGCGTCTTCGGCTGACGAAATGCCGCCGATTCCAATTATGGGTATATCAACAACCTGGGCCACCTGCCAGACCATATGAAGGGCAATGGGTTTAATGGCCGGACCCACCAGGCCGCCCGTAATGTTCCTGCCCAGCTTGGAACGCCTGGTCTCTATATCTATGGCCATTCCCAGAGGTGCGTTGATAAGGGAAACGCCCTGGGCTCCGCATTGCTGGCAGATTTCCGCCATAGGCCGCAGGTCTTTGGCCATGGGGGTCAGCTTGATAATAATGGTTTTATCCGTGGCATCCCGGACTCGTGTCACCAGGTCCCTCACAATTTCGGGATCAGTGCCGAAGCTCATGCCGCCTTTTGCAACGTTGGGGCAAGATATGTTGATTTCCAACGCATCAACTCTTTTTTCACGACTTAAAATATCGACGACCTCGATATATTCTTCAATGCTATGCCCTCCGACATTCACAATGAGGCATGAATCGATATTGTCAAAGTATGGCAGCTTGTCTTTGATAAACCGTTCAACGCCCACATTCTGAAGCCCTATACTTCCCAGCATCCCCGAAGCAGTTTCCGTTGACCGGCGAGGGAAACTCCCTGTTCGAGGTTTCAAGGTCGTACCTTTTACAATTACAGCGCCTAATTGATTGAGGTCGATAAAACTTTCGTATTCCTGTCCGTAGCCGAATGTTCCCGAGGCAGGCATCACGGGGTTTTTCAGCTTTATTTGTCCGATCCGAACCGATAGATCATTTGCTCCACTCATCCCAGTTAACCTCCCTAATATCGTAGACAGGACCGTCTTTACATACGAGAGAATAGACCTCATTCCCGTCTTCCGACCATTGCAATGCCTGTTTTGGCCACCGGCTGTTTTTTTGGATAGATTCCGGTTTCAAGGGGATCGCGCAGCTTAAACATGCACCAAAACCACACCCCATATGCTCCTCAAGGGAAACCTGACATGCAAAGTCGAATGTTTCCGACATAACCCCCAGTCCCCTAAGCATGGCAGTCGGACCGCAGGCATAAACAGGGGCATGTACTGAAACCCTGTTTTTTTTAATCATGCGGGCAAGGAGTTCATTTGCAGTCCCGTGAAAACCGTGGCTTCCATCATCAGTTGCAATAAAAAGACTCCCGACCTCACCGCACTGGGTTTCGTAAAATAATTCCGTTCTATTCCGAACTCCCCAGATAATGGTGATGTTCACATCTTTGTTATACGTTCGCAGGTCATCACACAGTGCATAAAGCGGTGCGATACCGATACCTCCCGCAACAATCACACTTTCGGAAACAGCAGGATCGAGGATAAACCCGTTGCCGAATGGTCCGATGATATCAAGACCCTCCCCTCTTTTCCTTCCCGAGAGCCATTGGGTTCCTTTTCCAACAGCCTGGTAGAGGATCTCCAGCTCAAAAGAATCCTTTCCCTCGGATATTCGATGGACACTCAACGGCCTTCGCAGGAGGGGGCTTGTGCCGTCACTGCATCGGATTGTATAAAACTGGCCTGGAGAAGGGATAGGATCGTTTGGCGGGATTTTGAGCGTGAGTTTATAATAGGGGCCACCCAGACACTGGGTATCTAAAATTGAGTATTCCATAATCAACCTTTTTTTTATTAAGTTTTATAAACCTATTTCTGTTCCGCCTCTTTTTTCATTTTTTCCCTAAGCTTGTTTGTCTTTAATTCATTGATAGTCATATCGGGATTGATTCCCACGCCATAGTTCTCCAAGGCTGACTGAGTAGAGATCTTTTCATTTACAACATCCCACAGGACCTCCTCGGGTTTCCTTTCAAGGGGAGATCCGTATCCGCCGCTCCCGGGGAGCTGGATGCTCAGTACGTCGCCCTTTTTAATGGTATCCACACCTTTGGATCGGCACACCGTCTCTCTGTCGGTTCCCTGATTGAGCACGAGACGTCCCATGGTGCCTTCCTTTCCACCGAAAAGACCTTGGGGCTTGAATTTCTGCCGGTCCGAGTAACGGGCCCAGGTCACGTCCGTCAGGAACCGGATATCGCGGCGAAGGGAGAGCCCGCCCCGGTGCTTTCCTGGTCCGCCGGAATCCTGAATGAATTCATACCGTTCGATCATGACCGGGTTTTCCAGCTCCGCGGCCTCCACCGGGGTGTTCATAAACCTGCCCAGGTGAAGGTCCTGGCCGTCCGGTCCGTCCTTTGTTGGCCGGGCTCCGGCCCCGCCCCCCTGGATCTCGATATACTGGAAACGTTTCCCGGTTTCAGGGTCCAAACCCGCGAAGCTGTTGGTGCAGGCCTGTCCGTGGCTGCCGGCCACAACCCGGTCCGGTACCACCTCACTCATGGCCACCAGCATGGCTTCCGTGATCTTGGTCATGGTCTGGCTTCGGGCCGTTACACCGGCCGGCGGGAGGGGGTTGGTAATCAGGCCCTTTTTGCTTGTAACCCGGATAGGGTGAAAAGTCCCAGCATTCAGGGGCATATGGGGATCCACAATGCCGACCATGGTGTAGAAAATGCCGCCCTGGGAACAGGCCCAGGGGCAGTTCACATTGCCCAGGGTCTGAGGGCTGCTCCCCTCGAAATCCACATGCATTTCATCGCCCCGGATGTGGACGTTGACCTGGACTTTGACCGGTTCATCCACTATTCCGTCATCGTCTAGATAATCCACCCCGGTATAGGTGCCGTCCGGGAGATCGGCCAGGAACCGCCGGACTATCCCCTCGCTGTAGTCTGTCAGCAT
The DNA here is from genome assembly GCA_049282265.1 of Desulfatiglandaceae bacterium. Lineage (GTDB taxonomy): Bacteria > Desulfobacterota > DSM-4660 > Desulfatiglandales > Desulfatiglandaceae > CAYUCJ01. Next base: position 33,009 of record JBAPTR010000105.1, read on the forward strand.
CCGTGTGCACTCACGAAACACTTCGATCCCGTATTTCCTTACCAGGTCCTTGACCCGTTTGACCCCCACCATGGTGGTGGCGGCCTGGGCCCGGAAATCCTCCATGGTCTTTTCGGGAATCCGGATATTGGCCGAGATAAGATCAAAGATCTGGCCATCTTCCTTTCCGCCCCGGTAGAGTTTCACGAAGGGGATGCGCAGGCCTTCCTGGTAGATTTCGGTGAGCCCGCCAGCCACGCCTCCGGGTACGGCCCCTCCCATGTCCAGCTGATGGGCGATGTTGGCGACAAAGGCCACCCGTTCGCCGTCCACGATGACCGGAGAAAAAAACTGGACGTCCAGGAGATGCTGTCCTCCGAGATAGGGGTCATTGGAGATGATCACATCCCCTTCCTCGATCTGATCCATGTTTTTAAGCATCTGGACCGCCGTGGTGGGAAGGCTGAACATCATCAAAGGGCAGAGATGGGCCTGGGCCAGGATGCCGCCGTCGGCGTCCAGCACCGCGCAGTTGATATCCATGATTTCCTTGACGATTGTGGTGCGGCCCATGCGCACGAGATTGTACCCCATGTCGTCGGCCACAGCTTCCAGGCCATACCGAATGACCTGCATGGTTATGGTATCCGCTCTATACGGCATATTTTCCTCCTCTGTCGACCCTGTTTCACTCCCGGGGGTCCTGTGTCATTATGATGTTCCCGAACGAATCGATGACGCCCGTAAACCCATGTGGGATCAGGGCTGTAGAGATGGTCTCCTCAATGATGCAGGGACCTGAAACCAGGGCTCCGGCAGACAGGGACTCCCTTTCATAAACAGGGGTGTCCTGCCATCCGGACCCTTCGAAATAGATGGGACGCACGGCCTTCCGGCCCTCTATCATGTTGAAGGTTTCACACGGCTCTTCTTCTTCCATCGTCAGAGGCAGATTTTTTCCCTTTACGCGGACCCGCAAGTTCATGAATTCCACCACCTCGTCCGGCTCCGAATAGGAGTAGACCTGCTGGTGCAGGGAGTGGAAGTCCTTCGCAATCTTTATAATATCCTCTTCCTCAATAACATGGAAGGCGGGGATGGCCGTGTTCAACTCCCAGGACTGGCCCTCGTATCTCAGGTCGGCCGACCATGTAATCTCCATCCGATCTTCCGGGACCTTTTCCTGGCGAAGCTGATCCTTTCCCTCCTCTTCCATCTCTTTGAACCGGTTCATAAGATCCACGGGGTCGATATCCGGATGTCTTCTGGCATAGGTGTGAACGTAGTCGTGCTGGATATCCGCCACCACCATGCCGACGGCTGAAAAATTCCCGCTCATGGCCGGCACGATAACCCGGGCCATGCTCAGCTCCCGGGTGATCTCGGCTGCGTGAAGGCCGGCTGCCCCTCCCATGGTGATCAGGGAGAATTCTCTCAGGTCGTATCCCCTTTCAACGGAATTGCCGCTGATGCCTTTGGCCATATTGGCGTTCACGATGCGAATGATCCCCGCGGCCGCCTCTTCCACTGTCAGGTCCATGGGAGTGGCCACATGTTCCCGGATGGCGGCTATGGCCTTTCCAGGGTAGAGGGGGAGTTTTCCTCCCAGGAAATAGTCAGGGTTCAGACGGCCTAGAATGAGATTGGCATCAGAGACGGTGGGGAGGCTTCCCCCCCAGCCGTAACCAGCGGGCCCGGGATCGGATCCTGCGCTCTGGGGGCCTACATTCAGGACACCACCCTGGTCCACCCACGCGATGCTGCCTCCACCCGCGCCGATGGTCTTGAGATCTACCATGGGGAGCTTGATTGGATAGTTGGTGACACCGCCCCATGTGGTGGTCTTGGGTAGGTTATGGTCAATGATGGAGATATCGAAAGTGGTTCCTCCCATGTCCGCGCCCACGGCCATCTCGTTTTCGGTCCGCCGGCTCACGAAGGCAGCGGCAATGGCCCCGCCAGCCGGCCCGGAGTTGATAAGATGGGATGCGTGGTCTTTTGCCACGTCCGCAGTCATGGTGCCTCCGTTGCTCTGCATGATATGGAGTGTCAATTCGCCGAATTCCTCTTTGAGGTGGGCTGTCAGATTGTCCATGTAGTCCCGGATGACCGGTCCCAGGTATCCGTTCATCACGGTGGTGCAGGT
>JBAPTR010000106.1:0-2496 GCA_049282265.1 Desulfatiglandaceae bacterium
AATAAAGAAACGTGGCATTTCGCGGTACCTTATGGAAGATCAGCAGGTAGAGTCCCGCCGGCGGCGGGATTCATCACGCTCTCAGCGTGATCGGAACCAGTCGAAGATCCCGTCTTTAGCGGGATTCGAGTCTGTCCCGGGGAGCCAGATTAACGAAACCCGGTCAAATTTGACCGGATTTCTGTTTATATCAAATAGTTATACCGTTATAAACGGTTGCGTCACAAGAGTTACCAATTCATACACCAGCGAACATTTTTCAGGTTATGCCCCTTCTATGCTCTTCATCAATTCATTAGCAATATTGGAACTTTCAATTCGCATGATGCTTTCCTGAGCACTCCCATAGCTCAACAGATTGATACTTCCGTACCACACAACCTTTTGATCCATGACTGCAAATTTTTGGTGGATATTGGATTTAAAAACGACACGGACTCCGTTATCTGTCAACAGGTCCAATGTCCTCTGCAGAGTGGCGTGATCTTTTGGCTGAAAATCCTCTTTCGGACGGGTCACGACGATGACACGTAGCTTCTTACCGGTTGATATTTTCAGGTGTTGAACCATTTGGTGGGTACGTCTTTTTCTGACAAACGGGCTTACGATTAAAATCTCTTTTTTAGCGGCAACGATATCCTGATTGAAAACAGGCAAAAAATTATCTTTATTGAAAATGATATCCAAAGACGCATCCATGGTCTCATCGCCCTTGGCTTTATATCCCATTGAAGCGTATCCGTTTAGCCGTTTCTGATACATTTTTTCCAGCATCTTTATCTGGATATCTACATAGTCATAAATCCGCACTTCTTTTTTTGTTTTGAACAGTCGGTGGAGCCTTCCGGCATATTGCTGCAGCGTGCCTTTCCATGATATGGGCATGGCCAAGAATAAGGTGTCAAGACGCGGTTCGTCAAAACCTTCCCCGATAAAATGACCGGTAGCCACTAGGATGATATTTTTGTCGGCAGGTATATCGGTGAGGTGTTGAAAGGCCTTCTGGGTTGATTTTTTCCCCATACCGCCCATGAGTGTGATAACGTCCGGGACCTCTTCTCCTATTTTTTTTGCAAGCAATTCAACATGGGCAGTTCGCAACGATAAAACAATACAGTTTCTGCCTTGATGATAATTCTTCAGGACATCTTCGATGATCTGCTGATTCCTGAAGGCGTTATCCATGATTTCGGCATATAATTCCTGGATGGATATATCTTTTTCGCCGCTGTCCAGGGGAACCCTCAAAGAGGTAAATCGCGGAACGATATAATGGTCAAAAGGTCTGTTCTCCGCTTGTCTTTTTGGGTTATCCCGATAGCGAATAGGGCCGCAATGCATGAACAGAATAGGATGATGCCCATCTTTCCTTGTCGGTGTGGCGGTCAGGCCATAAATATATTTCGCAGGGGTGGTTTTCAGGATTTGTTCATAGGTGTATGCTGACGCATGGTGACACTCATCGGCAATGATCATGCCGTAATTATTAACGCATCCCTTGACTTCTCCTTGTCGGCTGAGCGATTGCATCACGGCAATATCCACAATGCCGCCTAACGTGTTTTTACCCGCGCCCAATTGGCCGATGACACTTATTTTTTTCTTTCGTCCCCTTTTCTTGTCTTCGGAGGCAGGTTGCTCCGGTAATGGTTCATTCACAACCAGGAATTCCGACAGCTTGTCCTTCCATTGCGACAGCAGGCTGACCTTGTCAACCAGGATGAGCGTATTCACTTTTTTCTCTGCAATCAGCTTAATCGCCACGATGGTTTTGCCAAAGGCTGTTGTGCCTGACAGTATTCCGTTATCGTGCTGCAACAGCTGTTTTAGAGCCAAAGACTGTTCATCCCATAGATGACCTCTGAATTCCACATCAATCCTTTTTCCGCTGTTGGTTTTATCGATAAACCGGATATCTATTCCGAGTTTTTCAAGTTCGTGAGACAACTCAGGCTCGCATCCTCTTGGTAAACACAGGTATTCTTTTGTTTCATCTGCACAGGAGACGACCCTGGGATGCCCGTAGGTCGGCAAACGCATGGCTTGCTGTCTGTAAAACATTGGGTTTTTAAAGGATGCGAGCCGTTGCAACCGATTTAACGCCCTCTGGGAAATCCCCGACTTTGGAATAAACAGCATATTTGCCTTTACGATATCGAGTTGCTTCGGAAAATCAATTTTTTGCAGGCCAGTTTTTTCTATATGTCTTTCCCAGGGTTTTTCTGTTTCCTCTTCTTCATCGATTTTTAATGTGCCCAGTTCATGGCCGGGGCAAAGTTCTGAAATAAGATCATCAAGACGGTCTTCGGGAATCTTTTGAATGGTGGATAAGAATGCCCATTGGTCGCGATATGATCTAAAATTTTCATCGATAAATTCACTGCTTTTGGTTTCCCTGGCCGATTTTTGCAGCGGCAGTGCAATCAAATTTCCTAATCCGCCTTTGGGCATGGTGTCCTGACTCGGAAACAGCCGGTCATATGATCTAAATTGTAT
>JBAPTR010000107.1:0-3765 GCA_049282265.1 Desulfatiglandaceae bacterium
TCCTGCGGCGATGTGCTCTTCAGGATTGAGGTAGGCAAACTGGAACTCGTCAAGAGATACACGGGCTCCTATGCCTTTCCGAAGTTCCTGCAGGATTTCAAGACAGGGCAAAGGATCTTTCGCCGGGAGGAATTCCCGGAACACGAAGCAGATTTGAAAAGAGTGGGCGTGAAATACATCAAGGCCAACTTCCGGTTCCGGGGAAATGGACCGGTGATAAGAGTCCTGGGATGGGCCCCGGGACGGGTCCCGCAGGAAATCGCATCATGCGTGACACAAACAAATCGATAGGGCGCTGGCACTGGGCGGCCGCGGGCAAGCACCCGGCCGTCCGGGATTTCATGGAAGTAGGGGAAGCTTTTCCTCTTTTCCATGCCCTTTCCCAATGGATGGAGAAGGGATACCAGGAAAGCTCACCGGGGAAGGATGTGGCGTCCCTCCATTCGTGGAGATTCTGGGCGAGGGGTGGGAGGAAGAACGCCGTTGCCTGCGGGCTGCTGAAGGATAGCTGTGATCAGGTGGGCAGGCCCTATCCACTCCTCATCATGGGGACGGGGGATCTGGAGGGATGGGAGGAACACTGGGATCTCCTGCCCCTGGCATGCGAGACCGCTTGGGGTCAGATGGAGTCTTTTTCAACACGCATGTACAAGACTTTTCAAGAACTGGAACGGGATCTCTTGGGAATGCGGGTCCCGGCTACGCGGTGGAATGATTTCTTGACAACGGCTTTTTCCACCTACACGTCTTCACCCTCCCGTGGGTTGATAGAGAATTTTGTACCGAGAGACATTTTTTCCGTGCAGCTGGAACCCCTCCCCGCCCAGGAGCAGAAGATGCAGATTCTTGCCTGGCATCGTCTTTGCAAAAACCACGCCGAGGACCTGCCGGTCATCGTTTTCATGGGTAATGCAGGGGGAGAGTCGACCCATCTTTTCATGGCCCGGCGTGCCCTGGCTGTTGAAGATTTCAAAAGGCTCTGGGCGGAAAATCCCGCAGAAAAGGAGAGGAGTCACTGAATGGATCTGCTGTTGCTGGGTAAGGAAGGAATCGACCAAAAAAGCCCAACGGGCATCGATATCCGCTATGATCCGGAATTTGATGAACTGCAGGCAGAGATCGACAAGCTCTCTTCACCCACTTCCTCCGGCTCTTTTGACTGGGAAAAAATCATAAAAATCTCTACAGCGATACTTGCCGGCAAGTCCAAGGATCTCCGTGTTGCCAGCTATCTGGCTGTTGCACTCATTCATACACGGAAAATTGACGGTCTCTCTGTCGGCCTGCACATCTATGGAGACCTCCTGGAAACTTTCTGGGAAGATCTTTTCCCGCCCAAGAAGCGCTTGAGAGGACGCATTGGGGCAATCGAGTGGTGGCTCGAAAAAAGCGGATCCATTCTCGAACAGCTGAAACCCGATCCACTCCCCGGGGAAAAGATTGAAGAACTCAAAGAGGCACTGGGAAGGGTTGACAGGCTTCTGAGAGACTATCTGGATGAACCGCCTTCTGTGCGTGGCATTGAGCGGTATTTGGACATGATCCCCGGTACGGGCGAAAAAGCGTCTGAATCTGAGGCACCGAAAGAAGCCAAGCCAAAGGATTCCAAAGACGCCCCCCAACCCCGGCCACAAATAGAAAAAGCCCCAACGGAACCCACGAGCATTGCGTCTGATGAAGATGCCCAAAAGATCTTCCGTCTCGGATTGCAAAACATTCGGCAGGCCGCCTTGCACCTCAGGGAATCCAATATTGGAAATGCCGCACCCTACCGATGGACACGCTTCATTGCCTGGTCATCGGTGACGTCCCTACCTCCGGCCACAGACGACAAGACCATGATTCCACCGCCTTCCCCCCAAACCATTGCAGACCTCAAGGCATTTCGAGATAAGGGAAATTGGGACGCACTGGTGAAACTGGCGGAAACAAGCCTGCTCCAGTCCATCTTCTGGCTGGACCTGAATCGTTTCAGCTGGGAAGGGCTTGGGAATATGGGCGAGCAGTATCAGGAAGCGCAGGATATGATCAGCCAGGAAACAGCACTTCTGCTGTATCGTTTTCCGGGTCTGGTCACTTTTTCCTTTTCCGACGAAACACCCCTTGCCGATGAGGAAACAAGGCAGTGGCTCAGGGGTATAAGCCTTGCTGGGAGCGGCGCGGCCCAATCCCAGGAAATGGCTGTTTCCGGAAAAGCTGCTCCGGGAATGGAGCATCTTGAAGAAACGATTCGGAAGGCCCTTTTCCTCTCCAGAAAGCGAAAGACCCTGGAGGCGACCCGAATCCTTCAGCAAGGCCTGCAAGAGAGTTCTGCGCCCAGGGAAAGGCTCCATTTCAGAATGGCCCTTTCGCAAGTCCTGACGCTCGCGAAAAAACCCGGGGTTGCCGTCCCCCATCTGGAGGACATGCTCAACATTCTTGAGACCTACCGGCTTGAGGAATGGGACAGGGAACTTGCCGTCAGGGCACTGAAAGTCGCGTACACCGGTTTTCAAAATGACACGCTGGAAGAGTCGAAACAGGCAGCTTCGAAGATTCTTAACCGGATCGCCAAAATCGATCCGGTTGAGGCCCTCGGCCTGACAACAAAATAGCCAAGGTCCAGGAGACCCAAATCCACCATCTCATTTGTGCATCATATATTTCGACGAGGGATTTGGGGACATTCCTGATCACCAGCAAGGTATCAGATGCAAGTCGAAGATCCCGGACTTTGAGCGGGGGTGCCGCATCGTATATCCAGCGTTGCCTGCGGGAGTCGTATAGACAATACGTCGCAAGAAGGAGCGATCGAAGGCAACGCAGCAGATGGTACGTTGATGGTGGATCAGGGGGAGACGTTCCTCATTGCTCATTTCAAAGAACCATGATACAAGTAGCTTCTAACTTCGAACAAAGGAGGGAATTATGGCCAAAGAAGCATCGGTTGCACCAAGGGAAAGGGTAAACATCGTCTATCGTCCAGCCACGGGTGATGCCAAAGAAGAAGTGGAACTTCCTTTGAAGGTTCTCGTCATGGGCGATTTTACAGGCAAACCGGATGACCGGCTTGTGGAGGAACGGGAACCCATCAATATTGATAAGGACAACTTCAATGAAGTGCTCAAGGCCCAGAATATTCAGATTGATGTAACCGTTCCAAATAAAATCTCCGGTGAGCCTGACGAAGACATGAACGTGTCCCTCAAGTTCGAATCCTTGAAAGACTTCGGCCCTGAAGCCGTCGCCAAGAACACGCCGGAGCTGAATCGCCTACTGGAACTCAGGGAAGCCTTGGGATCACTCAAGGGTCCATTGAGCAACATTCCCGCCTTTCGGAAAAAGATCCAGGAACTGGTGAAGGATGAAGATGCACGGGAAAAACTCTTGAAAGAACTGGGCGTAGAAGACAAATAGACGAATTGAGGAGGTGATTTCATGGTTGAGGAAGAAAAACAGGCTGCTTCTACCGAGGAGACAACCGAAGAGCTTTCAATTTTGGACGAGATCGTCCATGCCACCAAGATCCGGCCAACGGATGAAGCGTACGGCGTGACCAAGAGGGGTGTGGAGGCCCTGATTGCCCAACTCCTTGAGCCGGGGCGGGTAATGCCGAAGATTTCCAAGGCTGTGGTCGATGATATGATCGCGGAAATCGACAAGAAACTCAGTCTTCAGCTGGATGCGGTTATGCATCATCCGGAGGTACAGAAACTCGAATCCGCCTGGCGCTCGCTGAAGTTTTTTGTGGACAGGACTGATTTCAGGGAGAATATCAAACTGGAA
>JBAPTR010000108.1:0-16534 GCA_049282265.1 Desulfatiglandaceae bacterium
CCGTGTTGACGGCGATCCCGATGTGAAAATAGTTCTTGATGATGATTTCGCCGGCCCCGGTGTCCAGGGTGGCATTGAAATTCGGGTAGGTTTTCAGGGCGGTGGCAACGGCCTTCAACGCGAAAACCGTGATGGTCAATCTGCCGCCTTTTTGTTCAATCTCAGACTTGTGTCTCTGCCGGAAGGCCTCAAGCTCCGTCATGTCAACCATATTCTGGTTGTGGACGTGAGGGATCTGGGACCAGGCAAGGGTCATCTGCCTGGCCGTGGCCTTCCTGATGGATCTCATGGGGATGCGGTTCACCGGACCCCATTTTGAAAAGTCAGGAAGAGGGGGAACGGCAAAAGAAATGGGCTGTCCCGTCCCGGCCGCAGCCGCGGTTGGTTCGGATATCTCCTCCGGTCTTTCGGCTTTCTTTGCAAAGGCCCGGACATCCTCGGCGGTCACCAGGCCTGACGGCCCGGTTGGGGTTATCAGGCGGAGGTCAACACCCAATTCGCGTGCCAGACGTCTTGTGGCGGGGGAAGCCGGTACAGGTCCTTCTGCCCGGCGGGTTGCGGTTTCAGCTGTGGGGTGTTCGACAACCTCTTCCTTCGGCTTCTCCTTTTCGACGATGAGAGCACCCTCACCATTGCTGAAGGTCATGAGGACATCACCCACCTTCACAGCATCTCCCGGTTTGACAAGAATCTGTTCAATGGTGCCCGTATAGGGCGATGGAATCTCAACCGCAGCCTTATCCGTTTCCACCTCGAGGATGGGGTCTCCTTCTTTGACTTCACCTCCCGCAGAGACGAGAACAGCCAAGACCTCCGCCTCGTGAATGCCTTCCCCCAGATCGGGCATTTTAAAATCCCTGGCCATGCCATTTCCTCCGTATTAGTTTTTCAACATTTTCCTGGCCGAAGTGATGATGCGACGGACACCGGGCAGGTACTCTTTTTCGCGACTGAACAGCGGAATGGTAATATCAAATCCCGTTACCCGGGATATGGGCGCTTCCAGATAGTAGAAGGCCTTTTCCATGAGCCTGGACACGATCTCCGCACCGGGACCGAAGCTCCGGGGCGCTTCATGGATCACCATGGCACGCCCTGTCTTGGTCACCGATTCCACAAAGCATTTGTGGTCAAGGGGGGAGATCGTCAGCAGGTCAATGACCTCCGCCTCTACCCCGTCTTTCTCCTTGAGTTCTTCTGCTGCCTCAAGGGTGGGGCGCATCATGGCGCCGTAGGAGATCATTGTCAGGTCCTTGCCCTCTCTTACGACCTGGGACGATCCAATGGCCAAGGTTTCCTCTTCTTCAGGAACCTCTTCGCGGAAGGCGCGATAAATGGCCTTTCCTTCGAAAAAAATCACGGGATCCGGGTCGCGGATGGCGGCTACAAGGAGTGCCCTGGCGTTCCGGGGTCCCGATGGAATGACCATTTTGATTCCGGGGATGTGCGCATAGAATACCTCGCGGCTCTCCGAGTGGTGCTCCAGGGCGCGCACCCCTCCGCCATAGGGCGTACGAAGCACCATGGGTACGTTCAACTGACCCTGGGAACGCCATCGAAGACGGGCCGCATGACTCTCGATCTGGTGAAAATTGAAGTAGCTGAATCCCGAGAATTGGATTTCACATACGGGACGGAGCCCATAAACCGCCATGCCGATGGACATCCCCACGATCCCGGATTCCGCCAGAGGCGTATCCAGGGACCGACTTTCACCGAACTGCTCGAAAAGCCCGTCGGTAACACGAAAAACGCCGCCATCAACGCCCACATCCTCGCCCAGGACGATAACGCGGTCATCCTTTTCCATTTCCTGGCGCAAGGCCAGATTGAGGGCTTGAACCATCGTCATCTTAGCCATGGGTTTCCTCCTTGATCGCGGCCAATTCCTCTCTGAGTTCTTCACGTTGTTCTTCCAGGAAAGAAGGCAGTTCGGCGTAGGCGTGATCAAACATATCCAGCGGGTCACCGGCCGCCTCCATTTGGGTTTCCGCTCGATCGACGGCCGCCTGGATTTCACCCTTGATCCCTTCCTCCACAGCCTCGATCTGTTCCTCTGAGAGAAGTCCCTTGGCTTTGAGGTATGCCTGGAAGCGCGGCAGGGGATCCCGCTTTTTCCAGACCTCAACTTCCTCATCCCTCCGGTAGCGCTTGGGGTCGTCGGCCGTGGTATGCATCATCATCCTGTAAGTGACACACTCGATAAGGGTTGGGCCGCCGCCGGAGCGCGCGCGTTCAACAGCCTCTTGGGCTGCCGCGTAAACGGCCAACACGTCATTGCCGTCCACCTGGATGCCGGGCATGTCGTAGGCGAGGGCCTTCTGGGCGATGGTCTTGGAGTGGGTCTGCCTGGAGCGGGGAATGGAAATGGCCCAATGGTTGTTCTGGCATATGAAAATAACCGGGACCTGATAGAGGGCCGCGAGATTCATCCCTTCGTGGAAATCTCCTTCAGAGGTCCCCCCGTCCCCAAAAAAGGTCATGGCAACGTCATCTTTTCCGCGGTACTTCATGGCCCAGGCGATGCCAACCGCGTGGGGAATTTGGGACGCGACGGGTATGGCTACTGGGAGGTTATTGAGCTTTGTCTCACTTATCGCGCCTTCGGCGAATCCAGCGAAGGCCAGTATGACGCTTTCCATCTTTCTTCCTCGCCAGAGTTCCGCGGCCGTTTCCCGAAACGAGGGGGCAAACCAGTCCGAAGGTCGCAGCGGCGCAACAGCACCCAACTGGGCGGCCTCCTGGCCTGTGATGGGGGCAAAGGTCCCAATGCGGCCCTGTCGCTGGAGGTTCAACAGACGTTCGTCGAACCGTCTACCCAGGAGCATGGCGCGATGGAGTTTGAGGAGGAGTTCATCGGGAATATCCGGTTCCAGGGTCTCATCCAGTTTCCCTTTTTCGTCCAGGATGGCCAGATACTCCAATTGGTATGCAGGATCGATCTTTTTTTTCGGCATTGTTATACCCCCGGTAGGGTGGAAAGAGGTTAGTGAGCTGAAGTTGGTATGATTCTACAGAAATTTTTCAAATGTTCAAGAAATTCCTGCGGATGCCGGGATCCGCCGCTTATTCCCGAATCTGTGCCTTCTGGAGATTCCGGCTGTAGTCTATGAACACGGTCTTGGTCTCGGTGAATTCTTCTATGGCTGCGGTGCCGGCTTCTCTCGCTCCGTTCCCGGTGTTTTTGACACACCCAAAAGGGAGGTGGACTTCAGCGCCGATGGGCTGCCTGATTGTCATGAGGAATTTGTCCCGCAGCTCGGAGGTGGTCGTCTCCCCGAATAACCGTCTTCTTTCTCCGAAAATATATTCCAAAAAATCAATGGCTTCCTGGACGTCCCCTTTTTCCTCCGAAATCACTTTTCCCATCTCTTTGGTGACGATTTCGCCGAGGGCATCTTTTCGCTCACGCATGATGGATGCGGCCTTGGGGAGCATTTCTCCCCGTTTGGGAGCGAGAAAGCGTTTCCATCGGGAAAAAGCCCTTTCCCCAGCATCCACGGCCCTGGAAACATCTTTTTGGGTGCCTCTTGCGAATTCGCCCAGAGTCAATCCGGTGGCAGGGTCTGTTGACTCGAAGGTCCTGCCACCCTCGGATTCCACCCACTCGCCATTGATATAATGACCATATTTGCGCATGTTCTCCCTCGTCGCGATCGGTTAAAGGCGCCAGAACATTTGCAGAAAACCCAATCAGGAATGTCGCCCAATCCCCCGTCGATGTGGATGATGCACAAATTAGAGGGTGGATCAAAACACAGGCGCATTGCTTCACCTGCGAGAATGCGTTATAAGACGTTAGGATGATTCGTGACGGCAATATTTCCGGCAACCATTATACTAAAGTAACCAGATTTCTTATGGTGTCAATCCAGCCCGTTACAGACATGGCTCCGGTTTTGACACAGACAGCACAAGGGCTGGTAAGAGCAGATAGGGTCTAGCAGAACATTGGGGAGGCGCGTTTGGCCATGAGCTATGAACTGGAAGGCCGGGCAGCCGTCGAGGCGGTACTCAAGGCATGCAGGTTCATCCAGACTGTACAGAAGACCCATTCTTCCCGTGACGCGATAAGTAAAAAGGATCGATCTCCGGTGACTGTGGCAGATTTCGGAGCCCAGGCACTGATCAACGACCACCTGAAGGCGCTTTTTCCGGATGACCTGATTGTGGCCGAGGAAAATTCACGTCTGCTGGTGCAGAGTGAAAATGCCGACCTCATGGAGGCCGTTTTCGCGCAGGTCAGGCCTTTCAATCCTTATTTGCTGCGACACCGGATTCTTGAAGCCATCGATCTGGGTTCAGGCGTAGCAGGCCCTGAAGGCCGGTTCTGGGTCCTTGACCCTATAGACGGCACCAAGGGATTTTTGCGTGGAGACCAATATGCTGTTGCTTTGGCCCTCATTGACGGGGGCCGAGTGGTCCTCGGGGTGTTAGGTTGTCCCAACCTGCCCGTGAATGGAATGGCGGCGTTCCGCACGCCTCGTGGCTGCCTGTTTGTGGCCGCCAGAGGCGAGGGTTCGGTGATGCGGGATCTCGATCATCCTGCAGGACGCACCATCCACGTCACATCAGCCACCGATCCTTCCCTGGTGCGCTTTTGCGAATCATTTGAATCTGAGCACTCCGCGCAACAGGTCACTTCAAATGTGGCCCGTGATTTGGGCATCACGTGGCCGCCGTTGCGCCTGGACAGCCAGGCGAAATACGGTGTGGTGGCAAGAGGTGATGCGTCCATTTACCTCAGGCTTCCTCCAGAGAAGACATACCGCGAAAAGATATGGGATCATGCCGCGGGTTCGATTATTGTTGAAGAGGCGGGAGGAAGGGTTACAGACATGGAGGGCAAGCCCCTGGATTTTACCAGAGGCAACCTGCTCATCAGAAACAGAGGCATCATCGCCACCAACGGCAAATTCCATGACCTTCTGGTTGAAGCGGTCAAAAAGGAATTTTCACGAATCTGACCCTATCCCGGTACTGGAACACCCTGCCCGTATCCGACCAAGAGGTTAAGCGCACCAACGAAATCAAGACCGCCATCCCGCTCCTTGATGCCATCGATATTAAGGGCAAAGAAATTACCGCAGATGCCCTCCTGACCCAGCGCGATATCGCCGACTATCTGGTCCGGGATCGTCACGCTCATTACCACTTCACCGTCAAGAACAACCAACCCGGGCTTTTCGAAGACATTACCATTGTCGGATTTCGGCATTCACTGCCTCTCGTTCATCTCGCATAATCAGTACCTCCACAGGGTGTTCAACACTTACCCCGATAACGGAGGGCGGTTGTACGGCGCATGGCATATCAACATGCCCAAGGAGGTGAGAAAGTGTATCCGTATTGACGGAGAACCCGCCTGCGAGCTGGATTACAAGGCACACCATATCCGCATGCTGTACCACGAAATGGGTGTAGATTACAGGGAAGACCTTGTCCGCATCCATTACAGAGGCAAGAAGGTCGCGGGATGACCTGATACCCCCGAGTTGCAGCGACAATATCCTGCGGTCAGCTTTTGCTTGATCCGCAAGGTGGAGTCCAGTATAGTCTTAGGCGAAAAAAGGAAGCTCCTGTCACCGAAATCCGGGGTGGATGCAAGTCGAAGATCCCGTTTAAAGAGGTTCATGATGAGAAAAACAGGAACGAATCTGGACCAGCGGATGTTTTTTCCCAAAGTGGCGCTGGCCGTTATGATCGAAACCCTGAGCGCGCAGGGATACGCGGTCATTGCACCGACATTGCACAGGGACGTCGTCAAATTAAAACCGATCACCCGCAGTGATGAAATTGCCCGCGGGCTGCGGGACCTGCAGGACGGCGGGCATTACCGCCTTGAACAAGGCGATGAAGCCCTTTTTTTCGAATACGTGGTCGGGCCGGACAGTGCGAAATGCTATTTTTTCCCGGCCCGCCAGGAGTTGTTTGCCTTAGATATCGAAAACGGCCGATTTGCCTTGCACCAGAGCCGGTCAGAGATCCCGAAACTCGCCTTATTCGGGTTAAGACCCTGCGACCTGGCGGCCATCCGCGTTCAGGACCGGGTCTTTGCCGGAAGAGAACCGGCAGGCGCGACGCGGTGTGAAGCCGAACTCCATTACAGACGAGCTCGGGCACAATCCATGGTCATTGCGGTCAACTGCACCCGCCCGGGCGGAACGTGCTTCTGTGATTCCATGGGAACGGGTCCGAAAGCGACCGAGGGGTTTGACGTGGCCATGACCGAGCTGCGCTCGGGTTTTGTCGTAGAAGCCGGCTCAGACGCCGGCATGTCGCTTTTGCACGAACTGCCGCTGCGGGACCCGTCTCCTGCTGAGCTGGAACTGGCGGACCTGAAAATGGAGCGGGCCCGTGAGCACATGGGACGTAAGCTCGACACCCGGGACATCGTCGAGTTGCTGGATAGCAACATTGAACATTTGCGATGGGACAACGTCGCTGAGCGGTGCCTCTCCTGCGGCAATTGCACGATGGTGTGTCCCACCTGTTTCTGCAGCACCGTCTCGGATTCAAGCGATCTGGCCGTCAAGAGAACGGCGCGCACACGCCATTGGGAATCCTGTTTTACCCATCAGTTTTCCTACACCACGATGGGGCCTCACCGGCATACGATCAGGGGCCGGTACCGCCACTGGATGCGGCACAAGCTGTGCACATGGTGGGAGCAGTTCGGCACCAGCGGATGTGTCGGCTGCGGACGGTGCATTACCTGGTGTCCGGTGGGAATCGACCTGACGGAAGAGACGGCCGCGATACGCGGCAGTTTCCCGAAAACAGCTGACCATGCGGCTTTCCGTCTTGAAAGCGAGGTGACAAAATGACACTGGCGCAGGGCGAGACAACCCCGCCGCTCGTCTGCGGGCTGGATACCTGGATGCCCGTGCCGGCGCGCATCCTCGATATCAAAGACGAAAATTTCAACACCTATACCATTCGCCTGCGAATAGAAGATGAGGCCGCCCGCAATGCATATCGGTGGGCGCCGGGCCAGTTCAATATGCTCTATGTCCCCGGTGTAGGAGAGGCCGCCATCTCCATCAGCTCCGACCCGGAAAAGCCTGCTGAGCTTGAACACACCATCCGCGCCGTGGGTTCGGTGACGCGGGGGATAAAGAAAACAGGAACAGGGGGGATTATCGGCATACGCGGACCTTTTGGTACAAGCTGGCCTACAGAGGGCATCAAAGAAAAGAATGTCGTGATGGTGGCCGGCGGCATCGGGCTGGCGCCGATCCGCCCCATGATTTACTGGCTGCTTCATCATCGCGACCATTGCAAACGAGTCGTCCTGCTCTATGGCTGCCGTTCGCCTGAAGACCGGGTTTTCGCTCCGGAACTGGAAAAATGGGAGCTCAACAGCAACATTGATGTCCTGGTGACGGTCGACAACGCAACGGGCGACTGGACCGGCCCTGTGGGCGTGGTCACACATCTGCTCAGGCGGATCAGGGTCGATGCCGAGCATACGACGGTCATGGTCTGCGGCCCGAAGATTTTAAACCGCGCCGCGTCCTGGCAATTCCTGCAGCTTCACGTCCGGCCGGAACAGGTGTACGTTTCCCTGGAGCGCAACATGAACTGTGGGTTCGGCCAATGCGGTCACTGCCAGTACGGTTCAAAATTCGTATGCCGGGACGGGCCTGTTTTTCGTTTTGCCGACATCGCGCATATTTTTGCCAAGGAGGAGATCTGATGGCGCCGGTTGACGAAAGAACAGCTGAAAAACCCAAACTTGCGGTCTACAAATTTTCAAGCTGCGACGGGTGTCAGCTCTCGATTCTAAACCTGGAGGACGAACTTCTGGATCTGGTTGGTGCGGTCGAGGTGGCCTTCTTTCTCGAAGCGCGCCGCCAGGTCCTGCCGCCGCCCTATGATGTCGGCCTGGTGGAGGGGAGCATCTCCACGCCCGATGAAGAAGACCGTATCCAGCAGGTTCGCCGGGACTGCAAATTTCTGGTGGCCATCGGCGCCTGTGCAACTTCCGGCGGCATCCAGGCATTGCGCAACTGGGCCGACGTGGAAGCATACAAACGGACGGTTTATCCGGAGCCCGCTTTTCTGAAGACCCTGGAGACGTCAACGGGGATTGCCTCACATGTGTTCGTGGATTTTGAGCTGCGGGGGTGCCCGGTCAATAAGGATCAGATCCTGGGACTGGTGACGGCACTGCTCATCGGGCGCAAGCCCGATATCCCGACCCACAGCCTGTGCGTCGAATGCAAACGCCGGGGATATCCCTGCGTACTGGTTTCAAAGGGAGAACCCTGCTTAGGCCCGATTACCCAGACGGGATGCGGCGCGTTATGCCCCGGGCTCAGCCGGCCCTGCTACGGATGTTTCGGCCCCATGGAACAACCCAATATCTCCTCGCTGGGAAGCTGGTTTAATCGGCTGGGTTTTACCCCGAGAGACATCAAGCGGATGCTGAGGACCTTTAACGGGTATCTCGAACCCTTTAAACAGGCAAGTGACTATTATGAGCAACGCGAAGAACCCAAAGGAAAATAAAAAGCGCACCATCCGGGTGGGCGCGCTTGCGCGGGTGGAGGGAGAAGGTGCACTCCACCTGGTGATGAGCGGGAGCCGCGTCGAGGAAGTGCGCCTGGAGATTTTCGAACCGCCGCGTTTTTATGAAGCTTTTCTTCAAGGCCGGGATTTTATGGAAGTGCCGGACATCACGTCGCGCATCTGCGGCATCTGTCCCATCGCGTACCAGAGTGCCTCCTGCTATGCCCTGGAAAAGGCAATGGGTGTTTTCGACCAGCTCGATACGCCCATACAGAAGCTGCGCGACCTGATTTACTGCGGCGAATGGATCGAAAGTCATGTGCTGCACATGTTTATGCTCCACCTGGCCGATTTCCTGGGGTATGAAAGCGCCGTCAGCATGGCGCGGGATCACGGCGGGATCGTCAGGCGCGCCCTGCGGATCAAAAAGGCAGGAAATGCCATCGTAGAACTCCTGGGGGGCCGGTCCGTGCACCCGGTGGGCATGTGTGTGGGCGGATTTTACAGCTGTCCGGACCCGAAGGATGCGGCATTGCTGCTTCCGGAAATAAAGGCCTGCCTGGCCGACATGGCCGACCTAACCCTTTTTCTTGCCCAAAAGGTAACCTACCCGGACTTTAAACAGGATTACGAGTTTGTCGCCCTCTGCCCCGATGACGAATATCCCATGAACCTTGGCCGCATCAAATCAAACAAGGGCCTTGATGTGGATCAGCAGGAGTTTGGCGAAGCCATCGAAGAGCGCCAGGTTGAGCATAGCAATGCGCTTTTCTCGGCAATAAGGGGCCGGGGCGCTTATCTGGTCGGCCCCCTTGCGCGCCTCAACCTCAACCATGAGAAACTGCATCCGGTTGCCGCCGGCCTGCTGCCAAAGGTCTGCGCAGCCGTCGGCAAAAATCTGCCCTGGGACAATAGCTTTTTGAGCCTGCCGGCCCGGGCTCTTGAAACCGTGCATGCCCTGGCCCTTGCGGCCGAAATTCTGGAATCTTATGTGCCTCCTTCCCGCTGCCGGATTTCGATAGCGCCCCGTGCCGGGTATGGCGGCCATGGCACCGAGGCGCCCCGAGGCATCTGCTGGCATGAATACAGGACGGAAAACGACGGCACCGTTTCATTCGCCCGGATCATACCCCCCACGGCCCAGAACCAGATGTGCATCGAGCAGGACCTTTACGAAATGGCAAAGCAGGTCGTGGACCTTGAGGATGAAGGGGCCGCCATGCGATGCGAACATCTCATTCGAAACTACGATCCCTGTATCAGCTGTTCGGTCCATTTTTTGAAGTTTGAACGCACATGGCACGAAGATCCCGCAAAAAGCCGATCCTGATCGTCACCTGCGGCAATCCGGATGCTGGAGACGACGGCTTTGGAGATGCCGTGGCTGAAGGCCTTTGTGCCGATCCATTGCGCGGCATAACCGTTGCGAAGCTTGGAACCCGGCCGGCGGACCTGCTGGATCACGCACAGGGATATGCAGCCCTTATCATCGTGGATGCGGTCTGTTGCCCCGGCGAAAAACCGGGCAGCCTGATTGAAATGGACTGGTTTGATCCGGCGCGTCCTGCCTTAAAGAGCGAGGAGGCATTGAGCACCCATGGCATATCCCTTGGCCGGCAGATTGACCTGGGACAATCCCTGGAGATGCTGCCGCCTGTTGTCCGGCTGGTGGGAGTCAATATCGTTCAGCCGGAAATCGGACGTCTCATGACGGAAGCCGTGCGAAGGTGCATCCCTGAGGCGGTAAGGGTTATCAGACAACACGCCATCCGTGCAAAGTCAGGAACAGAGTAAAGACGGTTCCATCTAATCGGGACGGATCAGGGCCGGTCATGGCGGCCGCTTTCCCCCTGGAGAAGGCTGCGGATGCCCACCCGCTCATGGAACAAGGAAGCCACATGGGAAAAATCGTCCTGGTCGCAGCCATTTGTTCCTGACCACTTTAAGCTAAGAGCTTGTTTTGGCTTCCAGAGCAGCCTCGCTGTTTGGCATAATGGCTTATACGGGGTATAATGAGGCGTGTGTTCCTTTTTTTCACACTTTATGCGCTTTCACCTGTCTTTGCCATCCCATAGGGTGGGGCGTCTTTTTATCGGACCGTCAGTGAGGAGAAAGTAATCGATGCTGAAGCAAATTGTGGAAGTCGTTTAAAAGGGAGATGCAAACGGAAACGGGATGCTGCTGAGGATGAAGCTCCCTTTTAAACGACTTCGACCAATTGCAACATAAATCGATTCAATATGCAAGTTTCAACGGGCTGACCGCCGCCCCTATTCATCAAGCTGTCAATGTAAAATCTTTGGGACGTTATATATCCACGGGAGGATTTACTTTATAAGGGTTGCAGCGCGGACAACGTCCGCTGCGAGTTCCTTTGCATCCTGGTACGCGGCCCCGGCGCCCTGGGAGAATCTCAAAAGGATCTCGTTCAGCTCACGGTGGACATACGGATAGACCATTTTCAGGTTGGCCAGTTGGCTCGGAAATACACTCTGCATATCCTCCGCCCGAAGCCTTTGAGCGATTTCCGGATGGTGGCGCCTGATGTCGCTTAAGATCAGGTATCCTTTCCCCACCACATAGGCCAGCAAGGTCCCCATTTCAAGGATATCCCGATCGAAAACGTGCTCTCTTTCCTTGTAATCATAATCAAAATCAATCCATCTGTACCTTCCCGTCCCCGTTTCTACGAAGATATGATCCGGGGTAATATCTCCATGAATCTCATCCATGCGGTGCAGGTCTCCAAGGGCATCATAGGCCACCCCCAGGTGTTCCAGGATATCCGGCAGATGTTCTCGATAGTATTTTTCATGCGTCCCGGGAAGAAACTGAAGAGTGTTATCCAGGCTCTTCCCTGCAATGCGGTCCAGGACCCTGACGATATTTCCACCCGAGTCCATTGCGGAAAACCCCTGCATGAATCCCATATGCCCCCTCACCTTTTCGAGGATACGAGCCTCCTTTTCCGGATTGCGCAGACACGTGAAGTTCAGACCCTCGATGCTGCATGAAAATTCTTCAAGAAAGGTGAGTTTGATGACCTTTCGCTCCCCGGTTACGAGGTCGATGCAGCTTTTCACCCAGGGTTTGGGTTCCCCTTCCAGCCCGAATTTCTTTTCCGACTCCGTTCCCCGCACGAGATAACCGATGTCATTTAGGAGAATCACATCACCGTATTCCACTCCGAAGAAATCGGTCGTATCCTCGAGGACCCTGTGGACCTTGCAGGAAGAGAGATTCGAGATGTATTGTTCACCGATCCGGCACCAGTCCTCTGACGCCTTTGGCAAGCCGCTTTTATTCACTTCTTTATACCCTGCATGTCGATCACGGTTTCATCGTCCCTAAACAGCCGCGTGTCCCATTCCCTTCAAAATAAATCTCCTCAACTGATCGATAAGCTTTTATTTAATACTCCTTAACCTTCTGTATCTTCCCTTCGAGTCTCAATATGCCATTCTTTCCGGGATGACGCCCCGTAGGCCAGCCCTTAAATTTGAGGTATCGCCATACGGCCGGGGAATCAAGGGTGCCTACAAAAAAATATAGGTGAACCCTTTTCCACAGGAAACGCATAATCGCACTGTTTCGAAGTATGGTAATCCTGGATCGAGAAATTGTCCAGACGATTCAAGGCGCTGAAAGCCACGTTGGGTGTTTTGCCTTCAAATGGTCGAATCATTTAAACACCTCATTTGTATGGGTTCGTTTTAACAAGAGGTCAAATTTGATGGCTTTGTAAAAAGTCATCATCGTGCCCATGGACGGGCACTCAAATCACTGGGGTGCTTTGCAACCCGTTGATTTGTAAGGAAACCGAAAATCACACTTTTCGGTTTCCGTGAGTAAAAAGTCCAGGGACGGACTTTTTACGATTCCGTCAAATTTGGATTAGAATAGCGTGGCTGCGAGTATTAATCAAATTGGAAAGTGACACGACACTGATCCTCGGCAGAAACCTTTAATAGTGTCCATCCACAAATAAATTCTGGACATTGGTAAGAAACCAATACACTCTGGCTGTGAATGCTCACTATATTTCGGAAAGGACTCCAATGAAATGACAACTCTTGAATTCACTTTACGGCTTTTCACTGCCTTGGTCGCAGGCATGCTAATTGGGTTTGAAAGACAATGGCAACACAAATCAGCAGGATTGCGAACCAACACATTGGTGTCTACTGGGGCGGCATTATTTGTATTGTTGTCCATAACCCTTACGCAACAGCAAGGGGATGTTACAAGAATAATTGGTCAGGTTGTAACTGGAATCGGATTCTTAGGTGCCGGCATTATATTTAAAGAAGGATTTAGCGTACACGGGCTAACTACAGCGGCAACTGTATGGTGCAGTGCAGCTATTGGAAGTTTTGCTGCGGCGGGATATTTTACGGATACTTTAATAGGTGTTATAGCTATTATATCAGTCAACAGTCTACTCATTCCTTTAGACAGATGGCTATCAACAAGAAAGGAATACACGGCTTCCAACAAAAAATGGATGAGTGGAAGATGAGCAGCAGCGTCAGACCCGCCAGAGTGAGTCCTACGGACAGGAGGGATAAGGACCAAGTTCATCGCGCCTATTTTCCCATGCGCTAAATGGCGGCGAGAGCCCTTTCATGCGGTTCAGGTCACGGGTATGCAGCCGCCGCTGAAGTGCCCCCGTTTCCCTTCCGGGACGGGCCTCTAATCTGTCGGGCGGATGAGCAGGTCCAGCGCATGCAGAAGCGGATCGTCCTTGCTTTGCCGCAGATCTTGGGGTGTCATGTCCAGCTCGTCCAATGGGAAAAGGGGTGTAATGCCGTCCGGAAGCGCCACCAGCGAGTTGGGGGTGATTCCCTTGTGCCAGATGGTATGCCCGTCCGGAGTCAACCATTCTTGAATGGCCAGCAGGAGCGCCGAGCCATCGGAGAGAGGGATTCGCTCCAGAACCGTCCCGGTGCCGAATGTGGTCGTTCCCACCAGGACCGCTCGCTGCCGATCCTGGAGTGCGCCTGCCACAATCTCCGCGGCACTGGCCGTCCCGCCGTTTACCAGACCCACTATGGGGATATTGGGAGCCACCCCCCCCTTTTCAACCGAGATAGGTGTGATGTGGCCCTGGACATTTTTTTCCTGGAGTACCAGGCCTCCGGAGAGGAACTGGCTCGCCGTAGCGACGGCCTCATTAAGCAGGCCTCCCGGATTATTCCGCAGATCCAGGATAAGCCCCTCCAGGTGTTTGTCCTTGATTTTCTCCAAGGCCTTTTTCAGATCTACGGTGACCCCCTCGCTGAAACCGGCAATCCGAAGGTGTGCGATGGCTGTCCCGGGAATCTGATGCCAGGTCACATTGTTCACGGTAATCGAGGCCCTCTCCAGGGTGATCTCCCGTGTTAGGCCGGTTTTCGGACTGAAAACCCTGAGTGTGACCTTGGTACCTGCGGGCCCCAGGATCCGTTTCACCACCTGAATCAGGCCAAGGCCCTCGACGTCCTTGCCGTTGACCGCGATGATAATCTGCCCGGGCTTGAGCCCCGCCCTCTGAGCTGGAGAATTGTCCAGGGGCGCCACAATGACCACATGCTTCTCTTTCATCTTCACCTCGGCTCCGATTCCCTTGTATTGGCCCTTGGTATATTCCTCTTCCTCCTTTATCATCCCCGGGGAAAGAAAGGTACTGTGACCTGTATCTCCGAGGGCGTCCACCATCCCGCTGATGGCGCCGTAGGTCATGGTCTTGGATTTGACGGCCGCCTGGTCCACGTAGTGGGAATGGATAGCATTCCAGGCCTCCGCCATCAACCCGAAGTTGCTCTTTGCCTCCGGTGGGATTTCGTCCGATGGCACGGAAATGCCCAGGACCTGGCAGCTCAGGAATGAAGCGACAAAGAGCCCAACTGCGATTCCCGGAACCAGGAGGAATATCAAACGCTTCTTTCTTTGCCTTGTATTCATTGCAGCACCTCCGATTAGCACCTTGTCCTCTTCCTCAGGGGAAGTCCCTTGAAAGGGGAAGGAGGAAGAACCTACGCATAATTGCCTAAGTTTAACGAACGCGAGGTGAAATTTCAAACACCTTGTGGAAAAAGGGACGTTGCACCCCATTCTTGATCCACCGGGCACCATATTTCTTCCCCAAGAAATAATTGACATTGTCCCCGAGGACGGCGCCCAGAACTGCGAACCAGAGCAGGTCTCCAAAGTCAAAATAGCCGCGTCCCGAAAGCGCACCGAGGAAGAGAATCAGTGTTGATCCCGGCAGAATCAGGCCGATCCCGATCGTGGTTTCAAGCAGTGCGGTAAAAAAGGCCACCCAGTACCCGAGCATTTGAAAATGCTGGATTGCAGGCAGGATCATATTTATGATTCGATCAGCCATGGCTGATTATTTCTTTGTCCCCAAAACTGTATTCCCTGGTGATGAGCCATCTTTCCGCAATGATCTCACCTTTCCGGGGCAATGGGGACGTATGTCATTCAGGTTAGTAGGTTGCTCTGGAGCCAACGTACCCTTTTCTGCGATTCCCTCTCCGCCCAACGGTCTTACCTGTCCGCACAGGCATCCGGGGCCGGTCTTTCGGGAACTAATAACCGCTTTCCAGGTCCACCAGATTGATCATCTCCCCTTTCCGGTGAAGATACACCTCCAGATTATGGTCGATGATTTCCGTGGCCCTCTCCATATACTTCGGGGACATGCCGCAGATATGCGGGGTGAGGATGACATTTTCCAGGTCCCACAACGGGCTATCCTCCGGCAGGGGCTCTTCGAAATACACATCACTTACCATAGCCCTGATCTTTCCATTCCGCAGGGTTTCGATGAGGTCGGGTTCGTTGACGGTTTTGCCCCTCCCCATGTTGATGAAGCAGGCCGATTCCTTCATGAGATCGAAGTAGGTTTTGTCGATGATCCTTTCCGTGGCAGCGGTGTAGGGCAGCAGGTTAATGATATAGTCGCTCTTTTCGAAAACTTTTCCCAGATCCCGGCTGCCATACACCTCTTCCACAAACTCCAGCGGTTCAGGGCTGCGCTTTACGCCTATGACGTGCATGCCCAGAAAAGAGGCCTTCCTGGCGATTTCCTTCCCAATATCTCCCAATCCGATGATGCCCAGTACAGAGCCGTTGATCTCTCCCTGGGGCGTGGAGCGATCCCATTTTCTGTGTATCTGGTTTCTGAACATGACGTGGAAGCTGCGTGCCATATTGATCATGGATGCGAGAGCGAATTCAGCCATATGGATCCTGTGGATGCCACGGCCGTTCGTCAGAATGAGGTGCCTTCGAGCGACTTCATCTAAGGGCATGTAGTCCACACCTGCGCTGATGGCCTGGACCCATTTCAACGCGGGGGCAGCATCCAGCATCTTCTTACTGCATTTGAAAAACGTGATCAGGATCTCCGCATTCTTCAGGTATTCAAAGACCTCTTCCTTGTCCGCTGAGACCGCGAAGTCAAGTTCGCCATATTTCTCTCTGAGCACATTGATGTACTTCTCCGGAAACTCAAAATTGATCAGGATTCTTGGCATACCGTTCATCCCTTCCCATTATGTGTGAAATAACGTGATGATGTGGTGGAGCGCCCCTAGGGCGTCTATACATGACTGACGTGGCATTCCCCTTTCTTAGGACCATCGTTGCAGAATGTCAATATATCAAGGAACGTGCCCATTGTTCCTATTCCTTTTTCAGCATATCCAAATTGGCATTCAAGAAATCCGGGCTAACTGCCGGAACCAGGCATAGCACGCACAATTCGAAAAGTCGCTTGACCGGCAGCAAGGATTTGTCCATCAGCACTGCGGATCTCCGAACGGGCAAAGCCAAGCCGTCGGGGTATATTGAGAGGTTTCAGCATAACAATACAGCGGAACACGCCTACCTAGTCCCCATCCACAAATAGAATCTGGGCACTAGCGAGTTTCCAATCCAGAAATGAGAATTTTTGCGCAAGATCAAGTCCTAGATCCGAGACTTTGAGCGGGAGAAATCAAGGGATTGCGCGGAGACGTATATATGGTACGTC
>JBAPTR010000109.1:0-23518 GCA_049282265.1 Desulfatiglandaceae bacterium
TTGCCAGTCATCATGGATGATCGACAGCAAAGGATCCACATTCATCAGCTTAAGGTCTGCCGGCGCCTCTTCCCCCGCTGGGCGATATGATGGGGCATGCCTGCTGCCACTGCTCTTGCAATTCTTGTCATTGAAAAACTGTATCCCTGCGCAGCCGTTTGGGTCATTAAATAATTGATATACTGTCCCCGGAATCCCACACAAGAAGATGAATATGATTCGAAGTGACCGCATAATTCAATATTACCAATCCGTAACGCTTTTTTGCTTCATACAACCATTGAAGCCATCTACTTCGATCCTTGGAAAATTTGAGCAAAAATTCTCTCTTATGGCATCTGTGGGTGATGTGCCATATTTGTCCGGGCATATAGTGTCGTTGTGCTCTCGCCATTAGTTCAATTGCCTATATTGCCCGTTTTACCCCAAAAAAGGGCGATATAGGCCCAAATCAAGGGGGTGTTTTAAGAGTATTTAACTTGATATCAATCAGTTAGCTTGGTCCGACCCCATCCCAACATCCCATAGATGGTGTCCATCCACGAAAGGTAACGTTCTGATATTTTGACAAAAAAAGCGCATTTTAAGGTGGACAAATTTCCCGCCGGGTGTTATAAAAAGAGTGCAAACAATTGATATAACAAGAAAAGCGAAGAAAGGAGCCACCAAAAAATGCGCAAAAAGAACCAAAAACAGATGCCGCTGATGCCTTCCGATATTGAACATCCCCGGGCCAAAGAATTGGACCGGATAAGTAAGATTCTGGACTCCATTCCTACCATAACGGATATGGTATTGCAAGACCTCACCCATGGCATAATGAACCGGCACTGGGGCGCACAAGGCATGACTGCCGAGCAGGTCCTCCGGGTAGCAATCATTAAACAGACCGAAGGCTTCAGCTATGAAGAGCTGGCCTTTCATCTCATTGATTCCCGCACGTATCGCAATTTCTGCCGCATTGGTATCACCCATAAGGGTTTCAAAAAATCCGCTCTTTGCAACAATATCAAATCCATCTCCCCTGAAACATGGGAAAGCATCAATCGTCTTTTGACGGTCTACGGTGATGATAAAAAGATTGAAAAGGGCAAAGAAGCCCGCATTGACTGTACCGTTGTCTGTTCAAACATCCACCACCCATTGGATTCGACCCTCCTTTGGGATTCGGTGCGTGTCCTTACGCGTATCCTCAAAAGAATGAAAGAAGAGCTTGGTATCAATATTCCTTTTACAGACCATTGCCGACGCGCCAAGAGAAGAATGCTTGGCATTCTGAACGCAAAACACAAGAAGACCAGGACGAAGCGGTACAAAGATCTCCTGAAAGTGACTGAGAAAACGGTCAGTTCTTCAAAAACAGCAGCCCGTGCTCTTCATTCCTATATCTCTCCGGACCCGGCAAAAATGGCTCTGGCCATGGCCCTCTCGGAGAACCTAGAGAATCTCATTCCCCTGGCCGAGCGGGTTATGGATCAAACCACGCGACGAGTCATTCACGATGAATCGGTTCCTGCGGAGGAAAAGGTTGTTTCCATCTTTGAACCCCATACGGACATTATCAAGAAAGATCGGAGAGAAACCTTCTATGGTCACAAGATCTGTTTGACCAGTGGATGGTCGAACCTCATCTCCGACTGTTGGATTGTAGAAGGGAATCCTGCGGATTCCTCTCTCACTGTTGAGATGCTGGATCGTCATGATCAAATCTACGGCCGCTATCCTCTCAAAGTAGCGTTGGACGGTGGTTTTGCCTCCAAGGACAACCTCAAGGCCGCCAAAGCGAAGGAGATCAAAGACGTTTGCTTTGCTAAGAAGCGCGGTTTAAAAGAAGAGGACATGTGCCGGAGTCCGTGGATGTATAAAAAGCTCCGGCGTTTCCGGGCCGGTATTGAATCCGGTATTTCCTGGCTTAAGCGTTGTTTTGGGCTTTGGAGATGCACGTGGAAATCTTTTCAATCTTTCAAAAGCTATGTGTGGGCCTCTATCGTTTCGGCAAACCTTTTTACCCTGGTAAGGGGGTTGAATCCGGCAACTGACTGATAAGACACTACATTGAGAATCGTATGCATGAGAAGTGAGGACAGACTTGCCAAGATAAGGTAAAATAGCCTTGCCATCACCTACAGCGGCACCAAAAGCGTCCTGTTATCAAGAGGCTGGACGTCGGGATGGCACGTCCGTCTCAGCAAGTAACTCAAAATACCCCATTTATGGATGGGCACTAATTAGATTTTAGATGTTTTTGGGCCAATGATAATTTTTGTGCGACTTCTTTGCGGAGATAAGCCTTTTTAAGACCATCATAGAAGTTTTCACGAAAATAGTTTTTATCGGGGGCAGAATTTACGAGATCAACTTTTATCGATTCATCAACGGTATGAATGTCGACAAGCCCTGCTTTAATGAACTTTTTTTCAATCTCATTCGCATGACAAGTGTCACATGCAATGAATGCAAGAACAACGCTCATAAACAAAATATATAATTTGAATTTTTCCATATCGATTTATAATGCCGCCTTCACCAGTTCAACTGGTGAAAGGCGTTGTTGAGAAATTTGGCTGGCAAACAGATTCTGTGAAATGTGTAGACGTGACCCTGATTTTTCTCCAATGATCACCGGTTTATCCGGTGTATTATTTTGTTGGATATAGGTTTATTTGTCGTCTGTCCCAGATATCCTGCCACAGAGTTAGACCCGGAGTTCAAATCGCTGCTCATTTACTTCGGCACCCCATTGAGTACCACATTGCTGGAGAGCTAAGCGAAAGCCGAACTTCTCATAAAGGTGCCTTGCTGCGCCAAGGCCCTCAAAAGTCCAAAGATATACCCGTTCGTAATGCCTCGACTTGCAGAATTCCGTTGCTGAAGTAAGCAGCGCTGTCCCAACGCCTGTACCGCGCATCCTGTCTGATGCGATGAACCAGCGAAGGTGTGCTCCATCCTGCTCGGCGTGGGAACCATCGATTGCAATAGCCCCCTCAATATTGCCATCTTGTAGCGCAAGCCAGAGACCGTCGCGTTCGCCGTCATACTGCTCACAGAACTCGGAAAGTTCGCGTGCCACCTTGCTTTCAAAGGGGAGGCCAAATCCAACAAGTTTGCTGTAGTAGTGAGCATGAAGCTCAACGATTTTTCCGATGGAACTGGGTATGTAGTCTTTGTGAATTATCAGAGTCATGATGCAGCCTGAAAAACTTGAAAATTACCGGTTGATCCAGTGCAATATTCTTGCTAAATCCTTGCTAAAGTGTCGTTTTTGCCACTAAAAAGATGCTTTTAAGCACTGAAATGACCCTTCTTTAAGGTGTTTGTTCAATAAAACCATTGTGTTACCTTGGTCCGACCCCAATTACAGCAAAAGAGGGGATTGACTGCCACCTTTTATCCCTCAAAACTGTATTGGAAGATCTTGGCTGTTACACCTTTTCACACATACCTGGGGCGGGTTTTGGTCTTTTCATAATATTGCTCTATGCCTGTTTTTTTGATTTTTTCGTTGACCAGTACCCACATTTTATACATTTGTTCATCAAAGTTGGTTCTGTTGCAGGGGAACTCGTCACACAGGAAGCAGAAATTAATCTGTTTTTCCTGGTGACAGATGCGTACCCCGCAGGTTTTAAACATCTTACATTGCTCGTTACGGCATCCCTTGCAGTGTTCCGAAGCAAAGTAATCCAGCATCTCCTTGAAATCAGGATATTTTGCAAAAACAGGATTATCCAGCAGGGTTTCAAATCGTTTGGCATAGATCTCGAAATTCCCCAGTTTTTCTTTGAGTTTCAGACTGTACCTGCGGATATCACCATCCACATGGGCAAAGCATTTTTCACAGCTCAGGCCGCAGGGAGCAATTGACTCCTTAATTTGTTCATAGGTCATTGACTGCCTCCTTTCACTTCCATTAAGAATACAGCGCTTGTTAACTTCGTATTTCCTCCTCTAAGTGTCTTGTAGAGTTATACTTTTTGCAAAGAAGGATCTCATTTATGGCCCGCCTGAAGATTAACAACGTAATGAAATAATGCATTTTCACCCCGGTTTGTATGATAACCATCTTGAAATGGTGCCAAAAACTCATCATCCCAAGGTCCCATTGAGCAATCATCCACGTAACCACATACATTCCTATTGCAGTAGGGTATAGAGAGCCTCACTATGAAATGCAGCATTCTTTTCCTTTTATTCTCTATCACCTCTCCGCTTATCTTGTGAACGATCAGTTGACCGTTAACATCCGGCGGTGGACAGTCATCATCTACAGGAGGGCATTTGTACGAGTACATGATAAGTTGCTTTTCAAAATCAGATGGGTCACGATCAGCAGGGACAAGCGGGACAAGGGGAAGGTGAATTTTGCCGTCTTCCGATATTTCAAAATCTCCGATTATCTTTTTCCCCGATATATTAAAGGGAGCATAACAGCTGTATGCATGGGGTATAGTCATCCCACATTCAGAACTTTTATAAATAATCTGCAAATAGCCTGTTGTTTTCCCCTTTCCATATACAACACCTGTTAAAATGGAAATGATCAGGACTATGAATTCCGCTAACACTACCTTTTTGAACATTGTCGCCTCCTGTTTACTCCTTAACCAACTCCACCCTGCGGTTCAAAGCGCGGCCTTCCTCTGTCTCATTGGAAGCCACAGGGGCCAAGGGTCCCACTCCATAGGGATTAAGACGGTTCTGAGCCACCCTATACTTTGTTGCCAGGGCTTTCACAACAGCCTCGGCCCTTGTTTGAGATAGTTTCATGTTGTAAGCGATTTTCCCGACATTATCGGTATGCCCAACAACATAAAGTTTTAGAGAAAGGTCACCCTTTAAGAGTTTTGCAATCTCATTTATTGCCTTTTCTGATTTTGGTTTCACCTTGGCACTGTTGAAATCAAAGTAGATGCCGTAAACCGATGCGTGTCCGGTAGTCCTGATATCCCGTGCAAGGCTCTTGGCGTCGGCAAAAACTTCCTGCACCATTGACTTTCTTTCGACGATCGTCAGTTCATATTCCCCCCCGGTTCTCGCATCTACGTAAATCCACGTTATTTTCCCTCCCTTTTCCACCTTGAGCCAAGCTTCTTTTCCGGCTTCGTAAACGGTTGAACCTCCAATCTGTTTTATGGCATTTTCGTAGTTCCTTAAAACCTGGACTTTGCCCGGGACCTTTTTTCCTTCCTTGATGTTATAATAAATCCTATACTTGTGGCCATCGACCTTAATATTTTCTCCTTTTGAATTCTTGAAATCCGCCGCCTCGAACTCCTTGTATTCATAGTCTGAAATGTAAAAGTTGGTCATTCGGGTCAGAAGGGGATGGTCTTTGCTGTCCGGCACATCCTTTTGAGCCGCTGCCAGCCCGGCAGTAAACAGTAATCCAGCCAGGATACCAAATAGTATCTTTCCCTTTGGCTTCATTTCACTCCCCCTTTCTGTACCTGTTACTCATCCCCACCCATCCACTGGCTGATGGCATTGGCGTAGTAGCGCAGGATATCCAGAGAGTCCGGATCCGCCCGGAACTTTCCTTCCGACTCTTTGACCATATGCCTCAGTCTCGCCATGTTGAAGGCAACGGAGATGGCCTTGTCCCATCCCCGCTGGGGCACGTAGACCGGCGCTCTGCGGACAAGCAGATTTTCAATTAAGCGGTAGATGTGTCCGTTGACCTCGAACTCACTGAGCCATTCATCCGAGTTGTCCAGAAGCGTGCGCGCCACAACCGAGATGGGCAGTACCGGAACGATATGTTTAATGGAATCCATCAGTTCCCGGCAGAGGTCTTCCAC
Source organism: Desulfatiglandaceae bacterium (assembly GCA_049282265.1). Taxonomy (GTDB): domain Bacteria; phylum Desulfobacterota; class DSM-4660; order Desulfatiglandales; family Desulfatiglandaceae; genus CAYUCJ01. The sequence continues at coordinate 5,799 of JBAPTR010000109.1, forward strand.
CACGGGAAACCGCTCCTCCTTTCCAAGGCGGTGAAAGCGGATACCGCGCTTCCTGCAGAAATCTTTCATGGAGATGCATGCACCGAAATTGACGCAAGCATATCCGAACCGGTGCCACTTGTTGAGTACCATCAGCATAACATTGTGCCATATGAACCCGAGGGTGGTCCTGAACACAAACCAATTGCTGCGCTTATGGGCTGTGGGATCCAAGGCCCTCACGAGACTCCGATCCTCCAGGGTGCGATCATAGTTCAAGCCCACCGGAATAAAGACGATATCGCGGTCCTCCTCATTGTTGAATCCCCTCAGCATGTAATCCACGAGACCATATTTAGGATTTCTGAGTTTGCCGTCCCTGCTGAGCCCGCCCTCCAGGAAAACCGCCTGACAGACCCCTTCCTTGGTGGCCATGTGGATGTAGCGTTCGAGAACCATACGATAGAGTGGATTGCTGGAATTTCTCCTCACGAAAAAGGCGCCCATGGATCGGATCAGGGTGTGGAGGGGCCATATCCGGGCCCACTCGCCCACTGCATAGGAAAGGGCGGTCCGCTCCGCAGCGAGAAAGGCCACAAGGATATAGTCCATGTTGCTCCGGTGATTCATCACGAAGACGACCGTTGAATTGGGGTCCACTTTTTCCAGTTCTTCATTGTCCACCAGTCCGACCCGGACACCGTAAAGAAGCTTGGCCACTTTCTTGGCAATCCAATATCCCAGTCGGAAATAGAGGTATGCATTGAAGGAAGGTACGATTTCCCTGGCATAACCCAGGATCTCCGCCTGGATCGCCTCTCTGGGCAGATTTTCTTCAGCGGCCTTGACGGCGACTGCCTTGATGACGTGGGGATCGTACACGAGACGGTCGATAAGGACCTGCCGTTTGGTCACCTGAAAGGGCCTTATCTCGATATCCAGCCGGGAACTGATTTCTTTGAGGACCAGGTTGATGCGGCGCCTTAGAAACCACCGCACACTCGGAATGAAGACGAGATACAGGATGGCCCAGGTAGTGACGATGAGAAGAAAGAGAAACACCCACAGGGGAATGCTTATGGAAGCGGTCATGTGGTCTTGCCTCCTTCCTCAGGGAGGTGATTCCCCGGGATGGAAAGTCCCTCGGTTGTTACGGATCCGTCGGCTGGCCTGAATGATCGAACCGGCCGTTTTCAAGAAAATGAGAGACCTGCCGGATCACCTCATCATTTTTCATGATGAAAGTATGGGAACTGTTTACCACAAAAAAGTCGACCATCTCCGACAGGCGGGTCCTCTCCACGGACACCTTACCGTCGTCTGGCCCCGGAATAAGAGCAGAAAAAATCGGGTTCAGACTCCGGTTGCCTGCAATCACCCCGACCTCCAATGGGACCGGCCCCAGACGATTCGGCACGCTGTCGACCGATGTTCCCAGTTCCTGCCCTGCCGGGCCGTTCATCCACTTGAAGATGGAAAAATCTTTAAGTCGATCAACGATTTCGCTCCCCTGGTTCGGAGGAGCGGTCATGACCAGGCGGCTTCCCTGTGGGAGGGTGTTCTTTTGTAGAAAAAAACGCGCCATGATCCCCCCCATGGAATGGGTGACAATGTGGATTTTCGTGCAACCCCAGGCCACACAGCGGGAAACAGTCTCGGGTAGGACTTTTTCAGTCAGCTCCCGGATTGTTCCCTTGGTTGACGGGTAGTCCACGTTCAAGGTGGTATAGCCCTTTTCAGATAAGGCTCTTTCCAGTTTCGCCATGGAAGAGGACGTTCGAAAAAGGCCATGCAGAAGGATGACGCATTCTTTTTTATTTGAGTTCACTGCAAGTATGACCTGCGGCGTTATCAGTGATACCGCGAACCCTGTGAGCAGAACACACGCAATAAACGGTCCGGGTTTCCCGATGCGTTTTCTATATAACGCATGAATAAAGGCGTTGGCGCCTGTTCGGGACATGACCGCTTTTCTCCATATCATTGCGGCTCGATGGGTGTATGTTGTGTAAGGAAATACATATGAATGTAGGCATGAAATCATATTAAATCAAGGGAAACATGGAATAGGAGCATCCACGATGGTGTATCAGGGTGGAAGGGAATCATCATTGACATGCATGATTCGTTTTTTTATACTCCCTCCTGAAAGAGAAACCCTTTGTAGATCATTGGGATCCGTTGCCCGTGCGATTTGCTGGAGGAACCCACGCCGGATTCCGAATGCGTCAAGGTTCCCGCACAACCCATGTGATCAGGCGCCACATCTCCAATACGCCGAAAGGACATTAACTCATGATCAAGAACGAACCACAATCGGTTGGTCGAAGAATCAGGCAGGTCCGTGAGGAAAAGGGCCTCAGTGTCCAGGAGTTGGCCGATAAGGCCGGTTGTTCGGATGAATTTCTTTCATGGGTCGAAGCTTGTCAGGTGGAACCGCCGGTGGCCCTTTTGATACAACTGGCCAAGGCCATGAAACTGGATTCCGGTACATTCCTGCAAACCGCCGGTTCGCCGGTCCGACGTCTGGAGGAAGCGGCCAAACGAACGGAACATTATGTTTACAAGACTCTCACGCCGCCGGCGGCGGACACCCATCTCATGGCCTTTTCCGTCACCATTCCGGCGAAAACGCCTCACGAGGGCGTCGGATATCGACACGAAGGCGAGGAGTTTGTCTATGTGGTTTCAGGTGAGGTGAAACTCATAGTGGATCAGGATCAGACGAGACTTGTGGAAAAGGAGTCGCTTCGCTTCAATTCCAACCTCGATCACCATCTCTCCAATCCTGGAGACAAGGAGGCTGAATTGCTGGTCATCCTCTATTTGCCTTGAAAACAGACCTTATGGTCTCCTTTTCGTTCCAGATGATGTCGCCGGCCACGCTGCTGTTCAGACGAAGTTTGTAAGGGAAGCCGGTTCCGGTGCTAGAAGTTGTAGGTCAACCAGAGATAGACCTGACCGGCCGGCGCGACCTCAACCCTTAGGCCGGCCGCCGTCATGTCGAACCCGCCGTATTCGGTGCCGTGTGCGCCCCAATAGAGACCGGCGCCGGCAATCAACTGGACGTTGGCAGTCACGTCCCACGAGAGCCGGGGCTGGAGGATGGCCGACGGATCGGAGAGATTGACGATGACCGTCCCATAGGCATGCACCAGCGGGTGGAGTTCGATCTCCAGGTGACCGGCAAGATAGGTCTCCCCCAGGGTGAACAGTTCCCCGCGTTCGAGTCGTCGCCGGAGCTGGACGTCGTTCAAGGCCTGCTCATACCTCCCGGTGCGGCCCAATGTATCGTAGTAGAACTCCATGAAGCCGTAGAAATTCCGCCCGCCCCATTGCCAGGCATAATCCAGATTGGCCACCAGCTGTAGGAAGCCGTGCTCCCCATCTTCCGAGGTCAAGAGGGTATAAACGGCATCGGCCCGCCATGCCGCCCCGCCCAGGACGCCCACGGCGCCCAGGCCGAGAACATCGTCACCATAATGACGGGCAGCCATGAAATCCATTTCCAGGGAGTCGGCGGCGGTGAGATGGAATTTGCAGGCGTACGAGGACTGGTCTTCCTCCAGGTGACTGTTCGCAGGGTCCCGGCGCGGGATATAGAGTAGCTGCAAGCCCCCCATGCTGACGGGCAGCTGCAGGAAAGCCATGTCATCGCCAACTTTGTAGTCCCGCAGGATGCTGGTGGGCGGGAAGGGGTTGAAGAGATCCATGGGGTTGAAGATCAGGCCGTCGCCCCACGTCAGGGCCTGGCGGCCGATGCACAGCGTGCCCCAGTCCGGGGTGTAGGTCAGGTTGAGACGGTCCAGGCGGTGATACACCACATAGTCGTCTCCCGCCTTGATGGTGCGGGTGAGATTGAACAGCCTCCGGTCATCGTTGAGGGTTGCGGGTTCCGTCAAGGCCTCCACCGTCGAGGCAGGCAGCAGTCGGCGCAGCTCATGGGTCTTTTCCAGGGTGTCCCCGGATTGTCCTACTAGCTCATAGTGGGTTTCCGCGATCCATCGGGACCCCATGAATATCCGGTTTTTCAGACGCAATTCGGCCTGGCCGTCGTCATAGGGTTCCGTGCCCACGAGTCCGTAAATCGATCGGTCGTCCTGAAAGGTTAGAGTATTGATACCGCGCAGGTAGCCGCCCCACTGAACGTCGAATTTGGAGGCGGGGGAGACGGCAGAGGTCCCGGTGTTCTGGGCCCGGGCCGGAAGGACCCAAAGCCACAGGAGCAACAGACAGCCTAGGGTCAGATTCATCCATAGAATCCCTGATTTGGAAACACGTTGCCTTTCACAACGGGGAGCAAGAGGGCCGGTCATGCCGCCTTCTCCCGGTCTTCGGCAACGCGTCCGTCCCGGATGAGGATGATGCGCCGGGCATAATCCATGACCATGCGGTCATGGGTGGAGAAGATAAAGGTGACCTGGTGCTCCTGGTTCATCCACTGCATCAGCTGCAGCAGCCCTTCCCCGGTCTTTGAGTCCAGATTGGCGGTGGGTTCGTCTGCCAGGACAATGGAAGGACCGGAGACGATGGCCCGGGCCACGGCCACACGCTGCTGCTGACCGCCGGAAAGTTCCGCCGGCCGCCGGTCATACTTGCCGGCCAGCCCCACGTCGTCCAAAATCCGGCGGGCGCGCCCGCGGCGTTCGGTCGCCGAAACACCCTGCAGGAGCATCACGTATTCGACGTTTTCAACGGCGGAAAGCACCGGAATCAGATTGTAGGACTGGAAGACAAAGCCGATGCGACGGAGCCGCAGGTCCGCCATCTCGGCCCTCGTCAGGAGGCTGTAGTCCCGGCCATCGACCAGGATCTGACCGGCGTCGGCCCGATCCAGACCGCCGATGAGATTGAGCAGGGTGGTCTTGCCCGATCCCGAGGGACCTGCCAGGGCCACGAATCCTCCGGCCGCCACGGACAGGTTGACGTCGCTCAGGGCCTGGACCGTCAGCTTGCCCTGCTGATAGGTTTTCGACAAGCCTTTACATTCCACGATTGCCATGTGATATCATCTCCTCTTCCATAACTGTTCCGGAAACCGGTCCTCAGTAATGCATCATGGCCTCGACCGGTGTAAAGCGGGCCGCCTTGATCGCCGGATAGAGGCTCACCAGCAGCCCCAGACCCAGGACCACCGCGTTGGCATTGAGAATGTCCCTCGGCCACAGTGCGGGAAAGATGACCCGAGCCATGCCGGCATACTCCGCCCCCTGCGCCAGGGCAGACAAATCGATCCCTTTGAAGGACAAGGCCCAGCAACTGAGCCATCCCAGCAGATTGCCGGCGGCCATTCCACAGAGCAGGAGCAACAGGGACTCGGTGAGGATACCCTTGACGATGCGCCGGGGCCGCATGCCCAGGGCCTTGAGCAGACCGAATTCGCGCATCCGCTCAAACACCGCCATAAGTGTGGTGTTGACGATGCCGAACCCCATGGCGATGAAGACCACCACGAACCAGATCAGGACGAAGTTGTCGTAAAGGTCCAGATAGGCCGTCAGCAGCGGCAGGGCCTTCTGCCAGGGTCGGACCGTCAGATCCTTTCCGGCGAGTCGGGCCTTAAGGGTGGCCGCCACCTGCCGCGCCTGCTCGTGCTGCGGCAATACAATCGACACCTCGGAGACGGAACCGTCCATTTGAAGCATTTGCCGGGCGGCTTGGCGGGTGACAAAGACGAACGCCTTTTCGGTGGATTCCATCTCGGAACTAAAAATGCCGGTGATGCGAAAGGCGCGAGAGGCGATTTGGCCTAGGGTATTCTGGGACATCAGGATCAGCTTTTGTCCCAGGTGCGTGCCGAACTCCGCGGCCAAGGCGCGGCCTACCAGGATGTCGTTGTTGTCGTCCGCTTTGAGGTATTTCCCCCTGGTGATACTGTGGCCGATGAACGAAACCCGGGCTTCCGAAGCCGGATCGATGCCCACCAGAGTCACGCCGCCGCTGTGTCGGGCGTTGGCGGCCACGGCGTTGACGCGTACGCGCATGGTCCAGTGACTGCCGGGCGGAAGAACCTGTGGCAGGATCCGTGCCACGGCCTGCGGGTCGCGGATGCGGTGCACCACGGAGGGATCGTCGGGGTAAAGCCTCTGCTGGATCTGCACATGGCCGGTAAGGGTGCTGATGCCGTTTTTCACCATGCCCGCCACAACGCCCCGCATCAGGGCGCCCAGAAAAATCATGCTCCATACCCCCATGATCACCGCGATCAGGATCACCGCCGTTCGCCGGGGATTGCGCCAGATATTGCGCCAGGCCAGTTGGATGTCCATCATAGTGCCGGTACCTCTTATCGTTCAGCGGATCAGGCGTGCCCTATGGCCTCCACCGGTTGCAGCCTACGGATGCGCAGGGCCGGATACAGGGCCGCCAGAAGGGTAATGACAAAGACCGCTGCGGGGCCTGCCGTGGCTGTCAGCGGCGTCAAGCGTGGATAGAACAGGCTGGGAATCCCGAATTGACGCAGTATTTCAGATGAAGCGCCCAGATCCAGACCATGGACCATAAAATACCCTGTCACCAGGCAACCCGTGACAACACCTGTCAGGATGCCCACCAGGGTCATGCTCACCGATTCGGCCAGCACCAGACGGGTCAGGCGCCCCGGTTTGGCGCCCATGGCCATCATGATCCCGAATTCATGGGTGCGTTCGAGGATGCTCATCAAAAACGTATTCAGGATGCTGAAGGCCACCACCATGATCAGGATCAGGTAGAAGACGGCACCGCTGATCAGATCCATATGGATGGCCTGCTGGAGGCCGGGCATCAGCTGCGTCCAGTCCAGCACAACCAGGGGCGGATCACCGGGGATGGCGGGCAGCTTCCGGGCGATGGCGGCTTTGATGTCCGGCACGTCCGCCAGATTCCGTCCCATGACCACTACTTCATGGACCGCCCCGGCCATGCTGAAGACCGATTGGAATGCCTTCAGGGGCATCTGGATGGTGCTGCGGTCCATCGCGTCCTGTCCCGAGGCAAAGATTCCCCGGACTTTCAAGACCGTGGCGGCCACCGAGCCGTCACGCCCCTGGCCCAGCAGGGTGAGTTCATCGCCCACAGTGACCTTGAGATTGCGGGCCAGCAGCCGACCGATCAGGGCGCCGGGCATGCCGTCCCCGGCCGGTTGATCCGACAGGTAGCTGCCCTGCTGAATGGTGTGGACCAGGGTGGAGACCCGGGCCTCCCGGTCGGGATCGATGCCGGTAACCATGACACCGTAAGTGCGCTCAGCCGAAGAGACCAGGGCAAAGGCGTTTGCGCGCAATGTGTAGGCCTTGACCGCGGGGATCCGATCCAGCATGCGGCCAACGGCCTCCGGGTCCGGGACGACCCATTGGATTTTCCGGTTCTGCAGGTAGCCCCGGGCCTGGATCTGCAAATGGCCGGTATGGATCCTGACCGACGAGTTGATCATCGTGGCATAACTGCCGAATTGGAACGAGAGCATGAAGATCAGCAGGACGCACGCAAAGGCGATGGCCAGGACAGTCAGCAGGGTGCGGCGCGGATTACGCCAGATATTGCGCCAGGCCATTTTCATGTCGATGCTCACAGGATCACCTCCGCCGCGGGGTTCTGAGTTCATTGATGGTAAAGAGGCGGTCGGGCAGCTCGTCTAGAAAGCGCAGCCGGTGATAGCTCAACAGCGTGTATTGATCCTTAATGCCGTTCTCCTGCATCTTCCAGATCCTGGGAAACAGGCGGCCGCTGATCATCTGGATCTCGTCCACGGTCATGCGTTTGACCGGTTTGAGATCTTGGTCAAAAAACTCCTCGGAGAGGAGCACATGGTCGTCGCGGATTTTGAGCACCTGCATCCCCCAAACCACCGGTGCTTGCGGTTTGGGCGTGGATTGGATCACATAGACCGTGTGCCCTTCGCTGGTCTCCCGTCCGGTGACGGCATGGGTGTAGTCGTCGAGGATGCTGTCCGATTTGGCCAGGTCGTTGTTGGAAAAATCGGATCCCATCCAGGATTGGGTCATCATGGAGGGCGGCAGCTTGATCACACGATTGACCTTGGGATTGTAAATCCACATCTCATCGCCTTTTTTCAACGTGCCGTTGCCTGCATCCTTGGCAGGGGCGGTGATGCGGATCAGGCTCTCGCTGGTTCCCTTGGTCCAGGCGTCCATTTGCATGGTACGTTCCCAGGTGGGGCGGTGAATGGTCATCTCCACCGTGGCTTCCGATGCCTTTCCCCGGTAGTGATCGAAGGCGGCCTTGACCATGGCACGGCCGTCCTGGGCCGGGACGATCCTGGGAAATCCGCTCAAAACAAGCAGTGTCATTACGACGATGAAAGCGAAGTGTCTCATGTTGGCTCCTTGACCGTTTTGCTGCGAAGTCCGTTGATCAGCACCCTCATTTATATATTTGTTATTTCTTTATATCTGAAACATGTCTCAATGTGATCGTTCACCATTCCGACAGCTTGCATAAAAGCATAGCAAATAGTTGGGCCGACAAACTTAAATCCATTCTTTTTTAACTCTTTACTCATTCTTTCAGACTCTTTGGTTGACACCGGAATTTCGTTCAATGATTTCCAAGCATTATTCATAGGAACGCCATTAACGAACGACCACATAAAGCTATTAAAGCTTCCATATTTTTCAGTAACTTTCAAATAGGCTTGAGCGTTTGATTTTGCTGCATTTACTTTCAACTTATTTCGTACAATTTCAGGATTATTTAACAATTCTGTTATTTTATTAGAATCCCATTTCCCCATTTTGATTGGGTCAAAATTATCGTAGGCATGTCGATAACTTTCTCGCCTCTTCAGAATGGTAATCCAGCTTAAACCTGCTTGAGCACCTTCCAGGATTAACATTTCGAACAATTTTCCGTCCTCATAGACAGGAACGCCCCATTCCTTATCGTGGTATTCAATATAGATTTCATCGTTTGCAGACCAGTCACACCTTTTCATTTTTTTTCCTATAACGGGCTGCTCAGGGCGGCGGGGTTTTTCGCCGTCGCCTGGAGCAGCGATGTGTAGGCATCACCTATTCTTCAAATACTCCTCGATCTCCTGCCTGTGTTTTGCTACATAACTGCAACTGGGCTCCTCACCGCACTGTCGACATTTCAGATCGTAGGTGGAATTGGCGGTTCGGCATCGTGGGCAGGTATAGTTTTCCTTAATTTCCTTAAGCCATTGTTTATACCCAACAGACTTGATTCGTTTAAGATTGACCCAGAGCTCGATCCGATGAGGCATTGCGGATTGAAACTTTTTCAGGTTATTGCAGGGATACTCTTCACATTCGCTGCAAAAGTCGATGCCCCGTTCTGCCGCACAAGCGGATATTTTGCATTTTCCACAGTAAGGCAGTCTTTTTTCGGACCGACATCCATAGCACTTACTCTCTTCCTCTGACCAATTTTGTTGAGCCGCAAGCCTTTTGAGCCTTTCAGGGTCTTCGGTGGTGGAAATAAACCATGAGCACGCCTCACAGTAAAGGCCGCACACAGCAGCCATTTTTTTGTCCAATTCAGAAATGTTGTCTGCTTCTCTTTGCACGGCGACACCCATCCTCATTTACTGACCTATATACATAGTGTCTTGCATAACCTGAGCGTTACCGGGGCGCAGCGGTCTTCCGCGCGTCCGAGTACACGCGCTGGTTCGGTGACTATTTCTCTTTTATTAGGTTTCTTGATCGCAGCATCTTTTCGACACGATCTCCATTCTCAACAGTGAATCCGATATTAACCCATTGATTCTTCAGAGTAGCGATGAAGATTCTGTCTCCTTTGGGACGACTATAATCCTTTGAAAACCATATTTTAAGATTTCCAGTCCAGTGAAGCCGCCACTTACCATTCCAAAGGGTTGGTTTTTCGACAGAGATACTTTTGATATTATTGATGTTTACACTCTTTTCTTTTTCTGTTGGAAAGTAGTAGTTCTTAAAGACAATATCATCATTCGTTATGGTAACAAGTTTATCTGTCTTAAAGCCCCCTTTTTCATGGCAAAAATGGCGCTCTAAGACCAAAAAGAGGCCCATTTAAAGGTTATTGTTTCAGTATCTCAAATAGTTGCCTTGGGCCCAATGTCAACACACAATGTCAACAATGTCAAATGTCAATGTCAGAGTTCAAGATGATGGTAACGGCAAACCCATTGGGTTCAAGGTTGGCGGCTGAGACCGTTCCCTTGCACGCTTCAACGCAGGTCTCCATGAGCTGAGGCTGGCACGCGAGACGTCCAACATGGTCCTGAACGCCGAGATGAAACTGCGGGCGTCGATCATGCGAAAAGAGAGCCGCTGCAGGCACTTTCGCCTTGATTACCCAGACATGGACACCAAGAACTGGAACGTCTGGATCAATACTTACAAGGGCCGTGACGGAAAAATGAAACTCGAAAAACAGGATTTTGATAGATGGCCGTTGAGCAACAATTTATTGATATTCAAGGATGATCGTCACAAGAGCACCTGTTTTGAACGCGTAACTCCCCCATATTCATTGGCTAAAATGCCCTTGTAAGAAGCTGGATGCTCTCGAAGTTCATAGCTCCCATGTCCTCCTGTCACTTTACGGCCGATCCCTTTATCTCCAAGCTTCTCCTTTGTCGCGGTCACAAATGGTGCGCTCCCCACCGCGACACTCTCGGTCCATTTTTCTTCCCGAGAGTGCCTCCCGTTGTTCATCGCCTCCTGAATCCATCCCGGAGGAGTGTCACTTATTTTGAAAATGCAGCACAGGTGGCATCTAAAGCCTGGGCCAAATCGTCGATGAGGTCTTGCGGGTCCTCGATTCCTGCTGAATAGCGAATCAACGTTTCGGGAATGCCTGCCAGTGCCCGTTCTTTTTCGGTCAACTCAACATGCGAGCCGGTTGCCGGCGGAGCGACTATAGTTTCAACAGCCCCAAGATTGGCGGCGCGGTGAGCGTACCTAAGCTTAGGAAGAAGCATGCGAACAGCGTCAAAATTTGCTGTAGCGAGCTGAAAGCTGAGAACACCGCCAAAGCCGCGCATTTGTTTCGCGGCAATCGGGTGATTCAGATGAGTCTCCAGACCTGGGTAAAACACATTGGAGACGAATGGATGGTCGCTCAGGTATTTGGCGATCTGCAGAGCAGTGGTATTCTGCCGTTTCACACGGAGGTCCAGTGTCTTAAGACCGCGCAACAGCAGGTAGGCAGCTTCGGGGTGAAGGGACGCGCCGTTGATTTCGCGGAAGTGGTAGATGGATTTAATTGTCTCTGCAGGCCCACACACAACGCCACCGAGCGCGTCGGCATGTCCGCCCAGGAACTTTGTTGCACTGTGAATCACGAGATCTGCACCAAGTTCAAGGGGATTCTGGTTGATGGGAGTCGCAAAGGTATTGTCCACGATGACGGTACCGCCCACGGATTTGGCGCATCGTGAAAGCCGCTCAATGTCCATGATTTTGCAGGTGGGATTTGTCGGGCTTTCCATGTAGAGCACCTGGCAACCTTTCGCAATCTCCGCTTCAATGGCCTCGAAATCGGTGGTGTCGCAAAGGATTGAGGTAATACCGAACTTCGGGAAAAATTCGTTGAAGAGAACGTTGGTGCCACCGTAGGTGTCTTTGACGCTTATACAGCGGTCTCCAGGATCGAGGATGGAAAAAAGGGTGTTGCTGATTGCTGCCATCCCGGTGGCGAAGCTTGTCGCCGCTTCCGCTCCTTCGAGCCGGCGGACTTTTTCTTCGAATGCGGCGACCGTCGGGTTTGTGTTGCGCCCATAGATATGTCCTGGCTGTTTGCCGAGTGCCACGTCCCGCCATCTGTCCAGATCGTCGTAGCCGAATGAAACACTGTGTACTACCGGTACCTGAGTGACAGTGTCCATTAAGTACTTTTCTTCACCGGCCCAAACGGCCAGCGTTGACTTTCTCGTTGATTTTTTTTTCACGATTAGCTCTTGTCTCCACATGGCTGATGATCGTCCGCAGGTAATCCCCAACCGTTTATGACTCCTGCGCCAATGACTTATCAACCTTCTTGATTTTTCTTTTTTCGGATTTATTTGCAGATAACCATGCAGATATGAGTCCGCAAAACCATACAAATCCATAGAGAATAACACCAATACCCATCGCAAACATTAAAATAAGGCAGAGGAAGTCCAAGGCAAAAAATATGAGGGCCTTTATCCAACTTCCACAGTACAGATCACCCAACCCGGGAATCAGAAATGAGAGAATTACAGAAACCACGATACTCTTACCCTTCATTTTCATCCTCAATTGTTCTTCCTCAAAAATCCTTCTTTTTTCTTCAGTTGTAAGTGTCATTTAAACCTCCCCTTTAAGTTATTGCACATATAAGCTGAGCGAGACTGCCTCTCATCGAAAAGTGACATATGGAATCCTTCTTGTTGTCGTTAGCCATTCCCATCGAATCCAGATTATTCAAGAATAGATACCGTATTCTGACGTGTTCTATTTAACGTGAGTTGGAGGACATCAGGCCGAGCATAATGGCCCGCAGGGTCAAAGTTGTGTCGTTCAGCTCTGACACATTGATGATCAAGGGTGGCGACAATCAATCGTTCTTCTTCAAGGCACGGTTCAACCACCCATTCTCCATCAGGGCCTGCAATGCAGGAACCGCCGTTTGCCATAACGTCTGAACTATTCGCCAGGATCGTGTCCAGATGAGGTATGTTTCCATGAACATCGCTTTTCCGCATCAGGCCGGACGCCGAAAGAACGTATGACCGCGCCTCCTTGGCAATAAACCTAGTAATATCAGCTGTATTATGGATCCCTCCTGGCCACACGGCCACATGGACATCTTCGCCTTGCGCATACAGTGCCGTACGTGCTAAAGGCATCCAATTCTCCCAACAATTGAGTCCGCCAACGGTAAAGGGCTCTAATCGATGCACACACAAGCCATGCCCATCGCCCGGTGCCCAGGTGAGCCGCTCCTCGTAGGTGGGTATTAGTTTCCGATGAGTTGATTGGATGACGCCTTGTGAGTCAATATACACAAGTGAGCAATACAAACTATGTCCACCTCGGTCCAGTGCCCGTTCAATACAACCGAGAAAGACGGCGATGTGCTTTTGAGCGGCCGTGCGGCAAAGCCGTTCCAGGTGTCCGGCTTCGATCTGAACAGCCTGGTCCATATAGTGAGCGTAGATGTCTTTTTGGACCTGAGAATTAAAGCGGGCTCCATCAGTACGTTCAATCCAAAATGGATATCCTGGTAACACGGCTTCCCCGAATGCCACAAGTTGACACCCATCATCTCCGGCTAATTTCGTATACCTGATAATCTTTTCAAGCGTGTGTTCACGATTGAGCCATACAGGGGCAATTTGTGCAATGCCGACTGTCAATTCATCACTGGAATTCCCACGTTGTTCTTTATTCATCTTGTTCTATTCCTTCTTCCACCCATCTCGACGGGATAATGAGACGAGTGTTCCTTGGCATGATTGCGGCATATCAGGCTTTGGGCGCCTTTGTCCACAAAAACCGGATCTGGAAGTCCGGGGGAGCTTGAAATGGCCCCGTTATTTCGGTGAGTGCATCCGTCGCCGATAGCAGTGCCATATCGTTCCAACGCCGGGCCACGACTTGAATCCCGATGGGTAAATTTCGTTTGGATCGACCCGCGGGTAGAACTACCGCCGGGTTGCAAGTCATGTTGAATAAAGCTGTGAGGATCATATTCGCCGTAAAGTAGGGAACATCCCGGCCATCTATTTCCACTATTTCCCATTTTTTTTCTTGACACACAAGTTGAATCATCCTATATCACAACGTCAAAAAGCAAGTTCTCATCACTTTATCTTGCCAACAACGGCTTTCGCAGGAAAGCACCGCTACACATGCCAAGACCAAGGGCGGTTCGACGCCCCTTTGTTTGGCTGTTGTAAAGTATATCCCAGCAGTTCAACGACTAGAGACACTGGCGCTAAACAATCAAAAGCGGTTTGAAACCATTTCTTGAAATTTCAACCGGAGGGAACGCCTTGTCTATTCACCTTCCCAGGCGATATTTGTCATTGATCTTCACTGCAGTTATAACCTGCACGCTTTTGGCTCCCATTGCTTCCCGGGCCTCATCTCAACCTCCCCTTCCCTCGGCGCCGGATCATGAACCACACAAACAATTCAAAACATGGAGGGCATGATGATTATCACAGCGATCGTAGCAGCCGTGGCCGTTCTGGTGGTGATCCTGCTGTTCAACAGCCTGGTTAGAAAGAAGAACCAGGTAATAACCGCATCCAGCACGATCGATGTGCTGGTCAAGAAACGTTTTGACCTCATCCCCAACCTGATTAAAGCGGTACAGCGCTACATGCAGCACGAGGCCGGCGTGCTCACCGACATCACCGCCATGCGCGCCAAGGCCGTCTCCGGCGAAATGAGCGATGCCGAGACGGCGGACCTGGACCGCAAGGCAACCCAGGTCATCGGGCGGATCATGGTGGCGGCCGAGAATTATCCCGACCTGAAGGCCAGCCGGAACTTCGCCGACCTCCAGGCGTCGCTCAACGAGGTGGAAGAGCAGATCTCGGCTGCCCGCCGGGCGTACAATGCGTCCGTCCGGGACTACAACAACGCGCTGGAGATGTTTCCCAGCAATATCGTGGCCGCTTTGATGCGCTACCGGAAGAAGGTTTTTTTCGAAATCGCGGAACAGGAAAGGGCTAATGTGGATGTAGGCAGCCTCTTTGACTCCTGATTTCGATAAACAGAGCGGGCGACACAAAATGCTGTTTAACCACAGGGGACACAGAGAGGGCGCGTGATCTCTGTTCTCTTGTTGGCCAAAGGCAGTCCGTCGCATCAGAAGGAGATCAGCATGCAATCCCTTGAGACCTTTTACCAGTCCGACCTGATGCCGGATCTGATCCAACTGGAGGATCTGCGCAAAACCGCCAAAAAAAAGATGGTGCCGGTTGTTGTTCTTGCGGCACTGTTCAACCTTGCGTGCCTCATCCTGCTAGTCAAAACAGGGCTGCCGCTCAACATGATGCTTATCGCTCTTTTCATCAGCGCCGTGCCCGTGTTCGTCTGGTACGCCAAATACTTCAAGGGCTACAAGGACCGTTTCAAGGCCGCAATCATACCCAAGATTATCGCCTTTATTCATCCGGAGCTCAAATATGAGAAAGACGGCAAGGTCCCCAAAGACGAGTTCATCAACAGCCGGTTGTTCGCCGAACATCCGGACCGCTACTACGGAGATGACCTGGTCAGCGGAACCTTGGGCCGGACCGCCATCCAGTTCTCCGAAATCCAGGTAAGCCGCGTGGAAAAGGTCCGCGATCATTCGGCAGAGGCCGGCTCCAGCCGCAAAACGCGTACAAACGTGTATCCGATCTTCAGAGGTCTGTTCTTTGCGGCCGACTTCAACAAATCGTTCAGCGGCACTACCATCGTATTGCCGGACAAGGCTGAAAAGCTGCTGGGCGGCATGGGCCAGGCCCTTCAAAAACTGAATGTCCGGAACGGCGAGCTGATCAAACTCGAAGACCCGGAGTTCGAACGCCTCTTCGTGGTCTACGGGCAGGACCAGGTCGAAGCCCGATATATCCTTTCCACCAGTTTGATGCAGCGCATTACGGCCTTTCAAACCCGCGCCCAAAAGGAGATCCGGCTCTCCTTTTCGGGCAATATGCTCTATGTGGCCATCGCTTTTGACCACGAACTGTTCGAGCCGGCCCTGATGGACAGCCTGCTCGATTTTCCAAGGATAAAAGAATACTACGACCATATGAAACTGGTGGTCGACATCGTGGATGAGTTGAATTTGAATACGCGTATTTGGAGTAAACAATAGGAGGACACAATGGCACGCATGTCTAAAGAAGAAGCGGCGGAAGCATTTGACGATTTTGCACAAAAGGCGGTGGGTATCGTGGCCCCGAAAATTTCCACGGCCAAACGATGGCTCAAGCGCATCCTTGCCGTCTTTCTCATTTTATTGAGCGTTCCATTTTTTCTGAGCAACGCCAAAGTGTTCGGACTGGTGATTTTGACCTTCGGCTTGTACTTTGCCGCCGGTGGATTCCTGGACTACAGGCTGGAGAAGATCGCCGGCGGCATGCTGTTCGTTGTGGCCGGCATCGCCTTCGCTTTTATTGGATATACTTCCTATCAAAGGGGCATGGAAAGCAAGAACTGGCCGGTCGCCAACGGCTCGGTGATCCAATCGAAAATCGAAAAGCGCACCGAAACAACCGGCACGGGCACCAGCAAGAGAAAGGTCGTCAAATCCTATGCGGTCGTAAAATACACTTACGCGGTGGGGAACCGGGACTATCAATCCAGCCGGATCACGTTCGGCCAATCCAAAGACGCTTATAAAACGGTTTCCCGCTACCCCAAAGGCAAAAACATACAAGTATACTATGATCCTGAAAACCCCGCTCAAGCGGTACTGGAACCGGGCGGTGACAAGACCATGAGCATTGTTTTTATCGGATTGGGGGCGATTTTACTGGTGATGGGTCTGATCACAGCATCCAAGTTCTGGAAGATGTCCAAAGCGCTGTCGCATGCGTGACGGACAGCCGGGGGCTTGCCGGCATATGCGACTTGCCGCCGGAGCCGGTTATTACCTTATTCCGGCAACCCGGGCAAAATTCAAACCTTGAATCGCTTCAGAATCGAAGGCACTTTGACATGAAAAAGGAGGTATTTATGAGAAAGCTATTTTGCATGACGGTGTTGGTTGTTCTTTGTTTATCCACTTCTTCAGCCCTTGCAGGCGGTTTCAAAGCCTACCCGGGTGCGGCCCTGGACCGGCGGGCGACCGATGATGCCAATCAAATGGCCAAACAGGCTAATATCACCGGAAACACCCAGGTGTTTACCACGGCTGACGCCTTTGGCAAGGTGGTCTCATACTATAAAAGCAAAGGCATCGGTAAAGAGTATGTCATGCCCGGCGGTTCCAACAAAAGGATCAAGCAGGCTTATTTTATATTCGATGGCGGCAAGGATCTGATGGCTTCAAAAATATGGGCCAAAATTCAAAGACCGGTGATGGGGTTGTACAAGGAAGATCTTCAGAATATGAAAGTGAGGGATATTACCGCTATCATCTTTGTGCACAAGTAAAGCAAAGCAGCGAAGAACGTGTCCTTTCGGCAAGCGTGTACGGGTGAAAAGAGTTCTCCAGCGGGCACTCGGCAGGAGGGATCCCGGGTGTCCTTCAGGTGCCATGGCGATCAGAAGAATATCAGGGGATCAAGCCGGTTTTGGGACTCAGGAGATATAGCATCCGAAGAGATGGCAGTGTAGTTCCACGGCGTCCACCTGTCCGGGTATTTTGACAGCTCAGAGACGTGGTTGTGCAGTGCCGTAAGATAATCAAAATTCTGAAACTTCTATTGAGCTATTCGCATTTTCATCATACCGTAGGGCTTGATAACCGATGTCCCATACGCACGGAATACTATGCTCCCGGCAAACATGTTCAACATCCTTTCGGTTCTCCTCAGTGTAGTTGATACCTGTTGGATTTTGATGAAACGGTATCCCGAAAAAGCCGCAACCGCGTTCTTATTAGCCACGTCTCTAAATTGATTCAAAGACCCCCTCAGGTGTCAATTTGACGCCAATCAGATGATGTCCATAGCACTTTGCATCGGAAAAGGGGACGGGAGCCCTATGGCATTGGGCCGGACCCCGGACTGCCCCCCCCTTAATGGGTGACCCCTTTGTGATCCCTTAAACTAATTAGTCCCGCCACTCCCAATCCCTTCCTCCCTTAAAAACAGC
>JBAPTR010000110.1:0-3438 GCA_049282265.1 Desulfatiglandaceae bacterium
TTGCCAGTCATCATGGATGATCGACAGCAAAGGATCCACATTCATCAGCTTAAGGTCTGCCGGCGCCTCTTCCCCCGCTGGGCGATATGATGGGGCATGCCTGCTGCCACTGCTCTTGCAATTCTTGCCATTGAAAAACTGTATCCCTGCGCAGCCGTTTGGGTCATTAAATAATTGATATACTGTCCCCGGAATCCCTGTCCCCGGAATCCCCACAGATGTTGTCTTGATGGTGGATCAGGGCTGATAGCTCATTTGCGCTCTTTAACGCCCATGGCGCCCAGGAATCGTTCCAGAGACTTATAGGGTTGGGCCCCGACCAGCCTCTGATCTTCCAGCACAAAGGTCGGCACGGCGGTGATGCCCATCCGGCGGGAACGGGACCAGTCCGCGTCTACGGCCTCCCTGAAGCGCCTACCGCGCACTGCCTTTTCGGCTTCTTCCCCCGGCAAACCTGCTGATACTGCCAATTGAACCAACACGGGAAGTTCCGCGATGTTCTTTCCATCGGCAAAATACGCCCGAAACGCCCGATGGTGGAATTCTTCCCCCTTTCCCAGGGACTCCGCCCACTTTCCCAGTTCCTGAGCGAGGCGGCTGTTATAGGTCATGTTGCGGTCGGCGTAAGGTAGTCCTTCCTCCCGAGCTACGGATTTCAGCCGCGCCGCCGCTTCCGAGAGGTCGACGGATCGGCCCCGGAACAGATCCTCCAGGGACCTCCCTTCCATCGGCGTTTCGGGGTGGAGCGGAAAAGCAGTCCACTGTATTTCTACATCATACGTCCGCCGCAGTCGTTCGATACGCCCGGTAACGAAGTAGCACCAGGGTCAGATGTAGTCTGAAAACACTTCCAGGATGGCACTCATATTGATTTCCTCACTTAACTTACTGTACATACATGTATTTCCATAATAACAATCGCCAAAATAAAGCCTTCGAATAACCTACTGAAATCACTATATACGGTCAAGTTTTTATTTCACTGATTTTCGCTCGAAAAGATAGCAGTGCCATCTTTGCGAATGGGACTTCTTACCAGGCGGAGCCACTCCCGTAATCGCTAGAGAGGCATCTGTACCTCGATTACAATTCTGTGCTGATGACGTGCTGAATACAAAACCGCAAAATCGATTAGTCAACCGTCGATCTTCTTAGATGAATTATTTGCGTGTTTTAGCCTGTTATGGTAATAAATTGCCGTTGGACGAAGATGATTTGACAGCACTCTAATACAAGATTTATTTGACTTGACAACCCGCAATAATGATATTTGTATGTTTGGTGAAGCTTGGATATTCTTAATGAGTTCGTAGCAAAATGAAAAGGTGGATGACTTATGAATTACTATAGTTTACGTGATTTTCTTGATGTACTTGAGCAGAATGGTCAGCTGGTACGAATTACTGATCCGGTTATGCCCGAACCGGACATATCAGCAGCCGCTCAGGCAGCAATCAATTGCGGTCATTATGCGCCCGCGTTGTTGTTTGAGAAAGTGAAAGGTTATGTTAACCGTCTTGTGATGAATGTTCACGGGTCATGGGCAAACCATGCACTTATGCTCGGCCTCCCGACAGACACCACCATTAAAGACCAGTTTTTTGAACTCGATAAGCGTTGGCCAGGGGAAGTCATAAAACCGATATGGTTGAAAGATGCGCCCTGTAAAGAGATTAAAATCACGAACAATATTAACCTGTTTGAACTGCTTCCGTTGTACCGGAGCAATAAACATGACGGCGGGTGCTATCTATCTAAGGCCTGTGTTATTACTCGGGATCCTGAAGAACCCGATAATTTCACGAAGCAGAATGTCGGGACGTACCGAATCCAGGTGACCGGAAAAGACCGCCTTAATATTCAACCGCTCGTCTTTCATGACCTCGCAATTCATTTCCGAAAAGCGGAAGAAAGAAATGAACCGCTTCCAGTCGCTATTGCTATAGGCAATGAGCCTATTATCACTTTTATGTCGAGCACCCCGCTTGAGTATGACGAATCGGAGTACGAATACGCCGGGGCACTTCGCAGTGAACCATATCAATTGATAAAAGCAGAGACATCCGATCTCGATTTACCCGCCGGTGCTGAAGTGATCATAGAAGGCGAAATCTTGCCGTGCAAGCGATCGATTGAAGGGCCGTATGGTGAATATACTGGCGGATATTCTGGAACACGATTGCAGCCAGAAATCAAAATTCATGCAATAACTCACAGAGCTAATCCGATATTTGAAAACCTTTATCTGGGCATACCTTGGACTGAAGTCGATTATCTGATCGCATTGAATACCAGTCTGCCCGTATACCGACAACTTAAGGCGTCGATGCCGGAAGTTGCTGCAGTAAATGCCATCTATGAACATGGAGCTGTTGAGAT
Organism: Desulfatiglandaceae bacterium; assembly: GCA_049282265.1. Classification (GTDB taxonomy): domain Bacteria; phylum Desulfobacterota; class DSM-4660; order Desulfatiglandales; family Desulfatiglandaceae; genus CAYUCJ01. Next base: position 2,380 of record JBAPTR010000110.1, read on the forward strand.
TGTATCCACTAAATGTCGTATGGGGGGCTATGGAAAGGCGGTCGCCATGCGACTACTTTCAACTCCTCATGGAATGCCATATGCCAAAATCGTCATTGTGGTTGATGAGTCCGTTGATCCTTTCAATATTAACCAAGTTATGTGGGCTTTAGCCACGCGGGTTAATCCTGCCAAGCACATATCAATAATCAATAATTGTCCGGGGATGCCTCTCGACCCGTCATCTGATCCTCCCGGTATGAGCTCTAAAGTCATTATTGATGCAACAACCCCTGTGCCGCCTGAACCGATCAATGAAGATGCACACACAATAGAGCTGCCAGAAAACACCGATGAGTGGATGCAAAAGATAAAGAAGCTAATGCGAAAAAAGGAGGACATATTATGATTTGTCCGAGATGTGATTCAAAAAATGCCAATTTGTTGGTTCCATCACCTGTCGGCAATGAATGGGAGATGTATCTCTGTAATGATTGCAACTTCACATGGCGTTCAACTGAACCTGAGAATATTAGAAATCCCAAAATGTATGATCCGAAGTTCAAATTGACTAAAAAGAAGATATCTATGATGATGGTGAATCCGCCTATAGCCACTTCAAATAAGTAGGCTTGGAATAAAAGTCTAAAGGGGTCAACAGCAGGCTTGATCCCTTTATGATCCCTTTATAAACTTAATTTTTTTACCAGTCCCATACCCCCACAGCGAACCATATCCCCCATTCTTGAAGGGACATTTTCGAGGCCAAGAACATCGTTCTAAGGGCCAGGGTTACTTCATTCAACAGAATTCGGGGGACAGTATATTAATTTATCTTCTTCCTTGGTTTTTTCCCGGGCTTTTAAAGCTTTAATATGCTACCGAGCCTGACTTCCACTTGATCGGCAAAGGTCGTACTTCCTAAAGGTCGGCCTGTGCGTTCGTGTTTGTGAATACCTTCCATTTCCTCCGGCAACACCCTCCCGTTCAAGAACTTTTGCCAGTCATCATGGATGATCGACAGCAAAGGATCCACATTCATCAGCTTAAGGTCTGCCGGCGCCTCTTCCCCCGCTGGGC
>JBAPTR010000111.1:0-12424 GCA_049282265.1 Desulfatiglandaceae bacterium
GAGCATCCTTCCGGGGCTCTCCGGCCTTGAGACAATGAAGTTCATGCACTCCTTTGAGATGATCTCTCGGCCCGGGTTGGCCAGCGCTGTCCTCGAGGGAAACCCTTTCTATCGGGCGACTCGGGAAGTGGCCCGCCTCGCCGGTGTGGACTTTGTCCTCAACGTTATCATCAATAAGGAACAAGAGGCCGCAGGGGTATTCGCCGGTAAATTGCATGAAGCCCATCTTGCGGGATGCCGGAAGGCAAGTGAATTCTCGGTCGTCCACATGGAACGGCCGGCGGATCTTGTGATCACTTCCGGCGGTGGGGCTCCGATGGATGCCACTTTCTATCAATGCGGAAAAGCGATTCTGGGCGCCAATGCCATCTGCCGGCAGAGGGGGACGGTGCTCATGATCTGCGGCTGTGCAGCGGGGATCGGGAGTGAGACTTATGCGCAGTTGGTAGAAACCTGTGGGGATCTGGAGGGATTCACTTTCAGGTATAGTGATCCTGAAAATTTCGTGATGGACCAGTGGGCAGCCCAGTGCTATTTTCAGGCGCTCCGCAGGATAGGCCGCGTTTTGGTCTTTTCCCCGGGACTCAGCGCCGAGCAACTGCGTCCATTCGGTGTGCGGAAGGTGGAGGATCTCCAACAGGAGGTGGAGGGGCTCCTGCCGGAGCATCCCCGGGTGGTAGTCGTGCCGCAGGGCTCCTATGTCGTGGGTCTGGTGGGAAAGGAGATGTACGGCGGGGAACTCCGTAGCAAAAACCTTTGAATTCGACTGTCTACCGGAATCGTTTCCCTAGGTTCATAAGAAAAATTTCTCATGGAGTTTCGACTAACCAAAGAGCAAGAGGACATCAAGCGTGCGGCACAGGAGTTTGCAGAGGGTGAAATCAAGGAAATCGCGAAGGAATACGACCAGAGGGAAGAGTTTCCCAAAGAACTTTGGAAGAAGGCATGCGAGCTCGGGTTCGTGGGCGTCTATATTGATGAAGCCTACGAAGGACCCGGCCTGGGGTATTTCGAAGCCTCTCTCATCATGGAACAATTTTGGAGAGTGGATCCGGGGTGCGGATGCGTTCTGCTCACCGCCTTCGGGACCGAATTGATCCAAAACTTCGGCACCGAGGTGCAGAAGAAAAAGTATATTCCCCCCATTCCGCGGGGAGAGGTCATCATGGGGGCGGCGATCACAGAACCGGATGCGGGAAGTGACATCTTCGGTATAACGACCTCCGCCGTGAAGGATGGCCAGGAATATGAGATCAACGGCTCAAAGATGTTCATTACCAATGGAAGCATCGCTGATTACCTTGCGGTTTTTTGCCTGACGAACCCGGAGGCGGAATCACGCTACGACCGGTATTCCTTCTTTATCGTGGAAAAGGACCGACCCGGCTTCGAGGCGAACAAATTGAAAGGAAAGCCGGGCATCAGGGCATCAGATACCGCAGAGATCGTCCTCAGTCATGTGAGGGTCCCAAAAGAGAATCTCATCGGGGAGAAGGAAGGACAAGGATTCGCTCAAGTCATGGACCTTTTCAATATCAACCGTGTGCTGGCCGCATCAGAGGGCGTAGGCGTTGCGCAGGGCGCTCTTGAACAGGCCATTGCCCATGTCAAACGAAGAAAGGCCTTTGGAAAAGCAATCGGCAATTTTCAAACCACACGGATGAAACTGGCGGAAATGGCGACGATGATCGAGGCGGCTCGTCTTCTGACTTATCAGGCCGCCTGGCTGATGGATCATGGGAAATCGGATACGAAGTTGGTCGCCATGGCAAAGTGGTTGGCCGGCGAGACGGGCGTGAGGGTGACCGACGACGCCTTACAGATGCATGGTGGATACGGCTACATCAATGACTACGATATCGAACGATTTTATCGGGATGTGAAGATCGTTGAGATTTACGAGGGGACCAAAGAGATGGAAAAAATGACCATAGCCAACCAACTCCTCGGACGTTTTTAGGACAAGCTCCATCAAGTCCGGGGCCGATCTGAGAAGATCATACGGCCGATGCTCCTGCAGTCTCTATTTTGCATGGCGTGGAAAGATTCCCGATGCCTGTTTTGCTCCACGGATCTATGAGACGCCACTTTTCACATGCCCATACCGCCGTCGACCATGATAACAGTACCGGTCACATAAGACGCATTGAAGGCCAGAAAGCCCACGACTTCCGCGATTTCATGGGGCTCTCCGGGTCGCCGCATGGGTATGCCTTGAATTGCCCTCTCGATCTTAACGTCGGTGTCGAAGAGTACGGATGTCATATCCGTCTGCACATAACCCGGAACAACCACATTGGCTGTGATCCCCTTTGTTGCGACCTCTTTGGCGAGTGACTTTGTAAACCCTACGAGGCCCGCCTTTGCCGACCCATAGGTCGTGTCACCGGGATATCCGTGTATGCCCGCCGGGGATGAGATATTGATGATCCTTCCCCAGTTTCTCTGCACCATTTGGGGTACAACATATTTGCAGCAATGAAACGTCCCCCTCAACGCGGAATTGATCACCAAATCCCAGTCCTCGGAACTGATCAATTGCACCCTGCCGCCCCTGTGCAAGGCGGCATTATTGACCAAGATATCTATGCCGCCGAATTGCTGCACAATCTCATCGATCATTGCCTTCACGGCCCCTTCGTCGGAAACGTCTGCCTGGATCGCGACGGCATCCTTCCCTTCACGCTTAATCATAGTCACAACATCTTGCGCCGCAGTGGAACTGGATTTGTAGTTCACGACGACTCTCGCGCCCTGTTGAGCCAAATTCAAAGCGATCGCTTTTCCTATTCCCCTTGAAGATCCCGTCACTAGTGCAGTTTTTCTCTGAGGTGCCACGACCGTTTCCTTCCTGTTCGTCATGGATACATGAAGAGATTTGATAGGTAAAACAGCCCACCTGTAACGCTCAATTTTCGGATATCACTACCTAAGTTCGATGTCAACCAATTTGAGCACCTCACTCTACGGATTGTCCTGAGGCGCCCCGCAACTTCGTATTTCCATGCGCTCCGGCCTTCCCAGGCTCAGTATGGAATTTTTTGGATGTTCCTAACTATTTGATGCTGGCAGTACTCGAGTATATGTGATAGTTATTTGAAGTTCAGTTATGTTTTCTTCCTGGATTAAGGAGTATGAGGAGTTTTCATGTTGGAATAAGGATGGGCTTACGGTTTCCAATAAACGCATTTCCGTGGTGAGCAGAAAGGAGTACCCTGTGACGATATTCTTGGTAGCTCATGGCGCATGGTCCGCCGGATGGTGTTGGAAAAAGATGCGGCCTCTTCTCGCACAACGGGGGCATGAGCTGTTTACACCCACATATACCGGCATCGGAGAGCGCGTCCACCTTGCCAGTACCGACGTAGGGCTGGAGACGCACATCGCCGACATGCTCGGCGTTCTCCAGTTCGAGGATCTGAGAGACATCGTACTCATCGGACACAGTTACGGCGGCATGGTGGCCACAGCTGTTGCAGACAGAAAGCCCGAGAGACTGGCGCACCTCGTTTATCTGGATGCCTTCGTCCCTCGGGACGGCGAATCTTTGTTCGATCTTCATCCTGATGAAGTTAGATCCGCCATGCGGGAGGCTGCGCGAACGGGCGGTGATGGCTGGCGGATTCCGCCCAATCCTCCGCCTCCGGATACGAGCGAATCAGACCTCGACTGGATCATGCCTCGGCGGGTGATGCAACCGATAAAGACGTTCGAGCAGCCGGTCCGCCTGAGCGGGGCCGGCGAAAGGGTCCCGACCGCTTACATATACTGTACCCGCACAGGACCCATTGATGTTTTCAGACCCTTTGCCCAAAGGGCGAGGTCCCGACCGGGCTGGCGTTACCTGGAGATGGATGCCAGTCACAGCCCTCATATAACCGCGCCTGAAGCGCTTGCCGCCCTGCTGCACGATATTGCACAGAGGCTGGAATGAAGAAGACGTTCATTCGCACGTGAGCCGCAGACCCGATTCCGCAATGCTCACTTCTCAAGGGTTTTCCGAAACCTTTCCCTATCAAAAGGATATTTTTATCACTCGAAAGGAGAACGGCATGATTGATCAACCCCAAAAAAATGCAGGATATGAGATGCGCGTGGAAAAGAATGTCTATGTCCCCATGCGCGACGGTGTCCGACTGGCCGTCGATGTCTACCGGCCGGATGGACCCGGCAGGTTCCCCGGTTTACTTGCGATCTCCACTTATGGAAAGGAAACGCAATGTGTGCCGATCCCGTCCGTGCCGGATCGAGGGACTGCTCCATGGGATGGGAACATCGAGGCCGGGGATAGCGCCTACATCGTGAGCCGCGGCTACGTCCACATTGTGGCCGACTGTAGAGGAACAGGGTACTCCGAAGGGGAAGGCCTTGGCGTGAGCGGCAGGGGTTCGGGATGGGCCGAAGGGGCTCCGCCGGACGAGTATGACCTGATCGAGTGGATAGCCCGGCAGCCCTGGTGCGACGGTAATGTCGGGATGTTCGGCATCTCCCAGTTCGGTGCGGCCCAGACCCGGGCCGCCATTCAGCAGCCGCCCCACCTCAAGGCCATCGCCCCTATAGAGTTCCACCTGGATCTGTACCGGGATTTATGCTATCACGGCGGCGTTCACAGTGGATTCGGACATGAGCTCTACAACGGGGGCGGGCAGTTCACCAGCGGTTGGGCGCCGCGCAATGTCGTTTCTGAGATGATGACAAAAAGGCCCAAGGAGGAATTCGAACGATTGCTGGAGGAGGCGTTGAACGATCGGGATATGCAACACTACACGGTTCTCTATCACCTGCTCAAGTATCCGTACAAGAATCCCAGCCACTTCGATGTGATGCTCAACCCATTGGACGGACCTTTTTACTGGGAGAAGTCGGCTGGCACAAAGCTTGACAGAATAAAGATTCCGGTTTACGCGGGGAACCTTTGGGGCCATACCTCGTATACCAGAGGGGCCCTGGATCTGTACCGTCGAGTCGATCTACCGAAGAAGCTCATCATGATGTCCCATGACATTCTGGATCAACGGCCCTGGCGCTCATTTCATGACACCCTCCTCCGCTGGTATGATCATTGGCTAAAGGGCATCGATACCGGAATGATGGACGAGCCGCCCGTGAAGCTCTGGGTGAGTGGGGTCGATCAATGGCGGGAGGAATATGAATGGCCGCTTCCCACGACTCAATGGACGAAGTTCTTCCTACGCTCCTGGGAAGGGTTGTCGCTGGAACCCGAGTTGCACAGTGACGAGGCGGACTGCTATCTGCAACAGCCGCTCTTCGTATCTTTCAAGAGGGACTCGGTCAAGTACCTGACACCTCCCCTCCCTGAGGACCTCACCGTCATCGGACCGCTTTCGCTCCACCTGCATGCTGCAATAGACCAAGATGATACCAACTGGCAGGCCATCCTCTCCGACGCGAACGAACAGGGCGGCAATGCGCGCCCGTTGACCCAGGGTTGGCTAAAGGCTTCTCTTAGAAGGCTGGATGAGGAGAAATCAACACCTGGGGAACCATACCATACTCACAGGGAGCGGGAGCCTGTTGTCCCTGGACAGGCCTATGAGTACGCGATCGGCCTGTCGCCTATAGCGCATGTGTTCAAGGCGGGTCAGCGCATACAAGTGGAGATCCTTAGCATGGATTCCATCCGTGACCCGGGGCAGCACCACGGTGTGTTTCACCTGCCGATCAGCCGCACAACACTCCACAAGGTGTACCGAGACAGCAAACACCCATCGCATTTGCTGCTGCCTGTCATCCCTTAGTAGAGTGCTGAAAAAGCCCAATCCCTCTTTTGGCGGAAGCGCCCAAAAATGGAACCTCATCCCTCGTTCGCAGATAACTTCGGAGAAAATGCACGCAACGACGAAGGATGAGGGCAATCCCGCCTTTGGCGGGACAGAGGGGCGGGTTTCAGAAATTCTTAGATGTCAGTGCATGAGACTTGGGAGCCATAGGACGATGGATGGAAAGGCAAGCATAAGCCCGATAACCAAGATGTCCATCGCCAGGTAAGGCAAAGCGCCCAGATAAATATCCCCCATTGTAATATACTTCTTGGTCACCCCTTTCATCACGAAAAGGCAAAGACCGAATGGAGGACTCATCATCGCCATCTCGATATTCAGGAGGGCCATGGCACCGAACCAGACGGAGCTAAAATGCAAACTTTCGATAAAAGGCACAAAAATCGGTAAGGTGATCATCAGGATCGCCACTGGATCCATAAAGCAGCCCATCATCATGATGACAATCTGCATGCAGATCACCAGAACGATCGGCGGCAGGGGCAGGCTTGTGGCAAATTCGGTCAATCCTTGAGATGCGCCGCTGAAAGAAAGGATCTGGCTGAAGGCGTTGGCCGCGGCGATGATGATAAACAGCATACCTGTTACTGTGAGGGTGCCGACGATCGATTTCTTGATGAGATCCCACGTGAACCGTTTGTATAGCAGAATGATAATGACCATCCCGATGGTTCCGCTTGCTGCAGACTCCGAAGGCGTTGCAACACCCAGCAGGATGAGGCCGATGACGAGAAAGACGATGATCCCGGTCGGAAGCACATAAACGACAAACCCCATAAGTTTTTCAACCAAGGACGTTTTTTCAATCTCATAGGGGGGAGCGAGCGAAGGATTGATCAGGCAAACGAAGATGATGTAAAGGGCGTAAAGGGCCGCCATCAGGATGCCGGGCACGATAATGGCGATCAAGGTCTCGCCGATGGGGATTTCACCTATGGAACAGAGAAGGATGGCCATGGCGCTCGGGGGAATCATCATAGCCAAGCCCCCGCTGCCCAGGATGGGACCGATGATCATGTGATTGTGATAGCCCCGCTCTTCCATCTGGGGGACGAGAACCGCCCCCAGCATCGCCACACTGGCCAAGCTCGAACCGGTCAGGACGGATACGATGACCCCAGCGGCTACCGTGAGCAGACTCAGTCTGCCAGGGATACGCCCCAACCACTTGCCCAGTACATCGATTACGTTTATCGCAATTCCGGAGTGGACCATCAATTCACCCATGAGGACAAAGAGTGGAATGGGCAGAAGGGTAAAGGAAGTCATGGTGGTGTAGATGCTGAGGATGACTTGTTTGAGCCCTACAGCCCCCCCGAAAAAGGTATAAGCTCCGATGAGGACGATCGTCATCAGGCTGATGGCAACATGCACTCCACTCAACATCAGGATCATCATGCCGCCAAAAATGATCAAGAGCAAGATTTGCCATTCCATGGATATTCATTCCCTCTTTTTGAGTATTCTCTTGGCCTTCCGGGGTTCATCTTTGACACCTCAGGAAGATTTTCCTGCGTCGACTCTTGCGATCTCACTGTAACGGCAGGCTACGGACGGATTGTCTCTTCAATGTTCGCTCGGTCTTTTGGGACCAACTCCACCGTGTCTCCTTCCAGCCTTTCCTCTGGGAGATGCTCTGGATTCCTTAACTCACGAAAGGCCTTCAGGAATCCATTGGCCCTCCTGAGATACTGAATCATAAAGAGAAAACTACCGAAAAAAATTACACACGTGAGGGGATACTTCGGAATTTGGAGATAGGTCGGCGTAATGGTCTTGGCTTGGTAGAGATGCAAGGTGACCTCCACTCCGAACCATGTCAGGACAAGACAGACGGCTGCACCCAGCAAGGAGCTGAAGAGATTGAGGATCATCTGAAGCTTGGGCCCCAGCACGTCGAACAGGATGTCCATTTTGACATGGGCCTCCTTCCTCAATACCCAGGCAGGCGTCAAAAAAGCGATATGAAGCAGGATATACTCGTTGATTTCGATGATCCACCCGAGTGGTCGGTTCAGAAAATACCTCGAGAAAACCATGGCGCCCACGCTCAAGGATGCAAAAGCGAGCATCACGCCGGAAACAACGAACAAAACATCGATGGTCCGATCAAAGACAGTGGAAACCTTCATAAACGCTCCTCTGTAAGGGTCGGTATTCAGCCCAGGTTGTCCGAGATCTCGATCCTTCATCCTTTCCCGAACCATGACCACCGGCTTTGGAGGTCCAGGCCGTTAGCCCGGTTCGGGAAAGGTCGCTAATCGCGGTTCGGATCACTCTAATGCGGCATAAGCTTTCTGAAATTTGTCACGACGCTTCCAAATCTCTTCTCTTCGTCTTGCCATGAACTGTTATAAATCTTGTCATGATACCATTTAGCCATTTCCGGGGAAAACTTGTAAAACTGCACCCCCGCCTTCCTCATCGTCTCATCTGCCTTTTCCGCCTTCGCGATTTCGACGGGCACTCGTTCTACTTCGTATTTACGCATCGTGTTCATAATGAGGTCCTGCAAATCCTTGGGAAGCTTATTCCAGCTCTTCAAGTTCATGATAAGCATCCCCGTACTCTGAAAGTAAGGATGGTCAGGGATAAACTTGGTCTTCTCGTGGCATCCCCAGGCCACCCAGGCGGCCGGCGGAACAGCGGTGATTCCATCGACCAGATGCTTCTCCATGGCGCTATAGTATTCGCTGAGTTTCAACGTCACGACACTCGCGCCCATCGCCAGCACTGCAGGACGAGCCGATCCGGCGGCTCCCAACCTCAGTCCTTTGAAGTCTTCCGGCTTTTCCACCTTTTTGGTCAGATAGGTGTAGAAATAAGTGTCCCTGCCGGGATTCGGCCTTCCCAGGTACTTGATTCCATATTTTTGATGCAGTGCATCCAGATAATCATAGACGCCATTCTTTCGTTCTTCTGCAGGTAGATAAGGGGAGAGCCTGCTTGCCGCTGCACCTGGCACGATCGCTTGATAGAAGGTGACCAGCGCCGACGCAATATCCACGATCCCGTTACCTAGTGCGTCGCCTATATCCCGTGCAGGGAAGGTCTCCGGCCCGCCTCGATACTTGATAACCAGTTTGCCCTTGCCGCGTTCGTTGATCTTGTCAAAAAGGGCCTGTTGAAGAGATACGGTTTCAGGGTGGCTCCTGGGCAGGAAGGACGCCCAATTGAGAACCACCTCGCCGGCAAAGGATACGCCGGGTACGGTAAAGATCGTTAAAGAGAAGGTGATACAGGTTGCAATTAAGAAAAATTTGAGCCTCGTCATATCAGACCTCCTTAAAATGGCATCTTTGTTAATAAAATTCGTTCCCCCTACTCTCCTTCGAAAATCACCTCCTTCCCGGTTTGGAAAACGGTCCCATCAGCGCTGATCATGATACTCTCCTTTTTCATGCTGAAAATCGGCTGAGAAGTGTCTCCTCGTTTCATATGGCGCTTTCCTCCGAAGTGATCTGTCCCCCAAAGGAGGGCAAAAGTTTCAACCTTCCTCTTTCTAAGAGCTTCGAAGCAGAATCTCTTCTACCCAGCGAGTGTTCACTTTCCCTTCCAAATAATCCGGATGCTGCAAGATCGCCTGGTGGAAGGGAATAATCGTGTCTATTCCCGTTACAGTAAAATTGGAGAGCGCCGATGTCATCTTCTCTATCGCATGATTTCGGCTTTCCCCCCTGGTGATCAGTTTTGCGAGAAGAGAGTCGTAAAAGTGCGGGATCACATAACCAGGATAGCAATGGGTGTCCAATCGTATATCGTTCCCCTGAGGCCCAAGCCACTGTTCGATTCTTCCCGGGCACGGCCTGAAGCCATCTCGAGCCGATTCGGCGTTAATTCTGCACTCGATCGCGTGTCCATCCAGCCGTATGTCTTCCTGAGAGAAACTGATGGGCAGTCCGGAGGCCGCCCGGATTTGCTCTTTTACCAAGTCGATACCGGTGATCATTTCGGTTACGGGATGCTCTACCTGAATCCGCGTATTCATCTCCAGAAAGTAGAATCGCTGGTTGTTCTGATCCAGGATGAATTCAACCGTGCCCGCATTCTCATATTGGATATGTCGCGAAATGGTTAGCGCTGATCTGCAGATCTCTTCTCGAAGCTCGGCCGAAATCGCAGGAGATGGGGCTTCCTCGACCATTTTCTGATGGCGTCGCTGCAAGGAGCAATCGCGTTCAAAGAGGTGGACTATATTTCCAAGTTTATCCCCCAGGATCTGAACTTCGATATGCCGCACATTCGGGATAAAATGCTCAACGTATATCCGATTATCTCCAAACGCCGCTTGAGCCTCACCCGAGGCCTCATCGAAAATCGCCTTCATATCCTTGGGCCGCTCTACGATCTTCATCCCCTTTCCGCCACCGCCGGCCGCTGCCTTCAGTAGAACCGGATAGCCTACTTCCTCGGCCTTCTTCATCGCCGACTCAGTATCGTGGACTCGTTCAGATCCCGGAATCAACGGAATGCCTATTTCACGGGCTATCTTTCGTGCCAGAATCTTGTCCCCCATTGTTCTTATGTTTTCCGCAGTTGGACCTATAAAGGTAATGCCGTTGCGCTTACATGCCTCCGGGAGCTCGGGTTGTTCGGCCAGAAAGCCATATCCGGGATGAATAGCATCTGCGCCTGTTCCCAAGGCAGCTGAAATGATCGTGCCTACTTTCAAATAACTCTCTGTTGATCTTGAAGGGCCTATACAAACTGTGCGGTCAGCGATTTGAGCGGGTAGGCTTTCCTTGTCCGCCTCTGAAACCGTCACGACCGATTCTATCCCCATGTCCCGACAGGCTCGAATGATGCGGACGGCGATTTCCCCTCGATTGCAGATCAAAACCCGTGAAATGCCTTTCATGCGGTCTGCTCTCGGTTCTCATCTTCCGGAACTTCTTCAATCACGAACAGCACCTGTTTGTACTCCACCATTTGTGTATTTTCCGCGCAGATCTTCGAAATGCGACCGCGCACGCCGGCCTTGACCGTATTGAAAAGCTTCATCACCTCGATGATGCAAACAACATCTTCCTCGCTCACCAATTGACCCACCTCCACAAAAGGGGGAGCGTCGGGATTGGGCGCCCTATAAAAGGTTCCCAGCATGGGAGCACGAATCACCGTATGACCCTCTTCAGGAACGTCCACGTCCTTCTTCGGAGCAGGCTTTGAAAGCGGAGGCATGACCTCCTTTTCGTCCATGGCCGGCTCCGGCTTCTTTTCAATCACCGGCGCTTTTGCGACTGCTGCAGGGGTGGGTTCCATCCCGCATCCCGATTTCATCTTTGCATATCTCTTTAGAACGAGCTTCAGGTCGCCGCTTTCCAGGTGAACCTCATCCAAGGTCGACTCAGATACGATCTTCAGGATTTGGATGAATTCTTCCTTGTTTATCAACCCCATAAAATACTCCTCCACTTCAACAAAACAGAAGAAATCGTCCCGGTCCAAGCATCAAACACCGGGAGGATTTTTAAAGAACGGCCGATACGCCCTCGCATGCGGTTCACGCCTGTCGGGTATCTTGGTATCTTATGCTGAGCCGCCCTTTTTGAATTCGGACGGTTTTGATGTCACGCCGCTTGCTCAATTCCTGAACCAAAGCAGCCAAGGGCTTTTTCACCACCGGATGTGCATTGATGACCTTCTTGTTTTGATAGAAATTCGCCATCGTCTCCCGTGTGTTGAATATATGCAACAGCATCTCTTCATCCGATTTGAAAGGTCCCTGCTCGGCTCGCACTCTTTTAAGAAAGGGCTCATCAAAATTCTTCGACGGGTCGATAGGCTCCTTTTCCCCGCCAGCAAGTATACGATCCATCACATTGGGATCGATAGGAGCTGCAGGCTTTCCGTATGCCCCCCTTACGTACAGATTTAACTCCTGGGGTACGGTACGATAACGCTCTCCTTCAATGACATTAAAAACGGCCTGCACGCCCACCAACTGGGAAAAGGGTGTGACCATGACCGGATAGCCGAGTTCACCTCGCACGACGGCGGCTTCCTCGAGCACCTCCGGCATCTTGTGGATGAGGCCCAGTTCCGACAGTTGATTTTCCAGATTGGACATCATGCCCCCGGGAATCTGATGGGCCGCGAAGCTTCTATACTTTTCCTGGTCAAACTGTACCGCGCGTCCGAGAGGCTTCCCCTCCTGGTAAGCGCTACAGTAGAAGTAATCGTCGATCTCCCTGACGCGCCGTTCATTGACACCCACCCGAATCCCGAGTTCACGAGCTGCAGCAAGCATGTGAATGGATGCAGGGAGCGAGTATCCATAGGCGAGGGGAAGGGTAACGGTCTTGAGGGAGTCGATGCCGACGTCCATGGCCTCCCGATAGCAATCGGCCGAGATCCCGGTGTTGGAATGGGCAAAAAATGCCAGCTTCGCCTTTCCCTCCAGGGCACGCCGCACGGTTTCAACCAGGGACCGAAGTCTCTCCGGCAGCAATACCCCGCAGGGGTCTGACAAGTTGACCACGTCGACACCCAGATTGATCAAGACCTTCGCCTTCTCCGCATAATAGTCGTCCGTATGCACCGGACTCTCATTGAACGAGAGCAGAGCGGTCGTTCGAAGACCCAGCTGTTTGGCCACCTGGAAGTGCCACTCGATGATGTCC
>JBAPTR010000112.1:0-2617 GCA_049282265.1 Desulfatiglandaceae bacterium
GAACAGGGTCTCGAGACGTCTTCCCGTCTGCATGGCCATAGTCGTGCTTTATGCTATAGGAAGCCAAAAAGAGCTGAAAAAGGATGCAGCGGACTATATCTGGTTTACCCAATGAAAGATCCCCTAGCATCTTAGAAAACCCAGGAAACAGAAATGGGCCACCACCAACCTGAATTTCATTATTGTCCCGTGTGCGGCGGCAAATTGAACCAGGTCGTTTTGAAGGAAATAGAACCTGCAAGGCTGGTGTGTTCGGCCTGCCGATTTGTCCTTTACATGGATCCCAAGGTGGTAGCCTGCACTGTGGTAGAGCAGGACGACCGGATTGTCCTCTTGAAGAGGGCAATGCAACCCCAAAAAGGGCGCTGGGTGATGCCCGGCGGATTCGTGGATCGCGGGGAAGAGATAAGAGCTGCTGCCTTGAGGGAAACAGAGGAAGAATGCGGCCTAATGGTCCGTGTAAAGCGACTCCTTGGAGTCTATTCCTATCCTGGGAATACCCAGGTGGTGGTCGTTTATACCGCCCAATACGTCTCCGGAGACATTGTGGCGGGTGATGAGACACTTGAGGCAAGGTTTTTCGAACCAAGGGATATCCCCTGGGACCGTCTTGCCTTCCAGAGCACCACGGATGCACTGAAGGATTATTTCAGGTGAGCCAGTTTCAAAATGTTCAATTTTGTTCGAGATTAAGAAAGGCGAAAATTTTGGCCACAGGAATACATTGAGGTATTTCGAGGACTAAAATTCGAGCCTGACGCAGATATCGGGCAAAAGGGGATGTTTTGAAACTGGCTCAGAACAAAAAACGAAAAGGAGTGGAAAGGCGCATGAAAATCAGACCCGAGAGGATAGATGGGTTAACCCCTAAGAAACGTAAAGCCGTCATGGAAAGATCCATGGAGGATATCTCCAATATTCTTGAGGATATTCGCAAGATTGTATCAGACATCAAGAACCGCGGAGATGCGGTGGCCCTTGAACACTATCGCAAACACAAGGACGATATCACGGGCGCCGACCTGGAGGTCACCCCCGGAGAAATCGAGGACGCATACCGGCAGGTTGATCCCAAGGTGGTGGACTGTCTCAAAGCGGCCGCCGTCAACATCAGGCGGTTTCACCAGGCCCAGATCGAGCGTGAGATGTGGTCCATCGAGGTGACGGAAGGTATCCTGGCCGGTCGAATCACAAGGCCCATGGATATCGTCGGCTGTTACATCCCGGGGGGCACCGCCGTCTATCCCAGCACCATCCTGATGACGGTCCTTCCCGCCAAGGTCGCGGGCGTCGACCAGGTCGTGGCCGTCACGCCGCCGTCCCCCGGGATGGTTGCGAACCCGGCAACCCTGGTCGCGGCCGATATCTCCGGATGCGACCGTATATTCAAAGTAGGCGGCCCCTGGGGTGTTGCCGGTCTGGCTTACGGAACGGAGGCCATGCCGAGAGTGGACAAGATTGTCGGTCCCGGCAACAAGTACGTCACTGCCGCCAAGATGCTGGTCTACGGGCAGGTGGACATCGATTCACCCGCCGGGCCCAGTGAAGCCCTGATCCTCGCGGATGAAAGCGGGGATCCCGAGTGGATCGCCCTGGACTTCCTGTCCCAGGTGGAGCACGACCCCGATTCCGCGGCGGTCCTGGTCACCACATCCGAACCCCTTGCGGAAGCCGTCTGCAGCATCATCCAAGGGGAATTTGAAAATCTTGCCCGCAAGGACATCCTAGAGGTCTCCCTTTCCAAACACTCCCATGTGCTGATTGCAGGAGATATGGACCAGGCCATTGCATTCACCAATGAGTATGCCGCCGAACATCTGCAGATCATGACCAAGGACCCATTCATCACCCTCAACAGGATCAAGCACGCAGGATCCATTTTTCTGGGGCCTTATGCCCCGGTACCGGTGGGGGATTATGCCTCGGGGACCAATCACGTCCTCCCCACGGGGCAGTGCGCCAGGATGTTTTCAGGATTGTCCGTGGATGACTTCATCAAGAAGCCCACTTTCCAGTACCTGAGCAAAAAGGGGTTGGCCGGGCTGAAGGACGTGGTAATCACCCTCGCCGAGGCAGAGGGGTTGCCCATCCACGCCAGGACCGTCAAGGCCCGGTTTGAATAGCAGGACAGTGGAAGGGCCGAAATCCCTGAGCGAGGAGTCATGGACGACGGAGGGAGCGTAGCTTCTGGAATATGCCGTTTGCCTGGCTCTTGGGAGTCACGACTTCTTTGGAAGTCCGTCCCCGGACTTCCTATAATGTCATTAAACGTCATCTGACGAAAAATTATTTCACCATGAAAAGGAGGAATAGGAAAAATGGCTGATATCAAAGGTTATGACATGCCCGATGATCTCTATTACCACAAGGAACACAGCTGGGCCCGGGTGGATGGTGACAAGGTAACCGTCGGCATGACGGACTTTTTTCAAAAAGAGGCCGGTGATGTTGTTTTTATTGATCTGCCCGAGGAAGAAGATGAAGTGGAGCAGGGGGAAGTCTGTGGAAAGATCCAATCCCGCAAGTGGATTGGTAAACTGGTTGCCCCCGTGTCCGGTGAAATTCTTGAAATCAATGAAGATCTGGAAGAGGATACCAGCCTGATCAACTCGGACCC
>JBAPTR010000113.1:0-45481 GCA_049282265.1 Desulfatiglandaceae bacterium
CCGCCGGGGTGTTCAAAAAGCGTCTTACTCTTAAGTTTGATGACTTCGTAAAAAGGTATCAACGTGCCCATGGACGGGCACGCAAATCAATGGGGTGCAGCGCAACCTTTTATTTGTAAGGAAACCGAAAATCACACTTTTCGGTTTCCGTCAGTAAAAAGTCCAGTGACGGACTTTTTACGGTTCCATCAAGTTTTGGTTGCTATTTTGGATGAAATGCTGAGAATATGCAACAGAATTGTGAACAAGGCCAACAGATTGCGCTGGAGCAGACATCACATGGCCCATATCCGGTAGCGCTTCCATGATCTGCATTGATTTGTCAATTTCTTGACACATGGATTTCTCACTTTCCGGAGCCCGGATCATGATGATGACATACGGAGAAGCTATCATTCTGCCCGTGGACGGACACGTTAATCAATGGCGTGCTTACCACCCGGCGATTCGTTTGGAATGATATCATAAAGACACATCCCGCTTTCAAAAGGATACGGACCGGAAGGAGTATTATGCTCATAGACACACATGCCCATCTCGACATGGAGGATTTTGAAAACGACTTGGAGGAAACCCTTGCAAGGGCCATCGGATGTGGCATCAGCCGGATTGTCACTGTCGGCATTGACCGTCAAACCTCCGAAGCAGCCTTAGAGATCGCCAAACAACACCCGCAGATTATTGCCGGTGTGGGCATTCACCCGCACAACGCAGCGCCCTGCCCTGAAAGCGAACTGGCAACTCTGGCCGAATTGACTTCCCATCCCGAAGTGGTGGCGTGGGGAGAAATCGGCCTGGATTTCTTTCGTCGCTATGCCTCCCCCGATGATCAGTTGAGCCTTTTCAAACGCCAGTTGGAAATGGCCCGCGATCTGGAACTTCCCGTTATCATTCACGACAGAAATGCGCACGAAGAAGTCCTGGAGCTATTGAAATTCATGGGGCCGGGAGAACGAATGGGTGTGATCCACTGTTTTTCCGGGGATGTTGACCTGGCAAAGGATTTCATGGCCCTGGGCTACTACATCTCCATACCGGGGACGGTGACCTACAAGAACGCCTTGCAGGCCAAGGAAGTGGCCTCTAAGATCCCCCTGGAAAGACTGCTCATAGAGACGGATGCCCCGTTTTTGGCCCCCGTTCCCCACAGGGGCAAACGAAACGAACCCGCCTTTGTCGCCCTGACAGCGGGGGAAATTGCCCGTCTGAGACAGATGGACCTTGAGGATCTGGGCAGGATGACAGCTGAAAATGCCAGGGACCTTTTCGGGTTGGGTGATCTGTCATGATTTCTCGTACAATCAGTGACGATTACCCTCTCATCCTGGCCTCGGCCTCCCCCCGCCGTAAGGATTTGCTGATGCAGGTTGGCTTGCCTTTTACCGCTCTTCACAGCGAAATAGAAGAAGGGAACGTTTCAGGGAGACCCGAGGAGGTTGCTTGTTCCCTGGCTCAAGAGAAGGCCATGTGGATTTACGAAACAGGGGCGGAAGGCTGGATCTTGGCCGCTGACACCATCGTGGTCATCAACCACGTGATCCTGGGCAAACCCGGAGATGAAAAAGACGCCGGAGGAATGCTTCGTGCCCTTGCCGGCAGGGAACACCAAGTCGTAACGGGATTTTCCATTGTCTCTCCGGAAGGCACCGAAGTCCACGGCGAGGCGGTGACCACACGGGTTTCAATTAAGCCCCTCACTGATAAGGAAATCAAGAGATACGTGAACACGGGAGAACCAATGGGCAAGGCCGGCAGTTACGCCATCCAGGGGATTGGCGCCTTCATGGTGGAAGGGATCACGGGGTCCTATACCAATGTGGTGGGTCTGCCGGTCTGCGCGGTGATCGAGGCCCTCAAAAGGCTGGGGGCCCTTGAATCTTTCCCGATCTCGCCTGAAATGCACGAACTCTGACCAAGGTCCTTCTGTCTTCCGCGCAGTCCGGTGCAGTGATCAAGTGCGGTAGGGCCAGTGCATTCCTTTCCTACCCCATCTGCTGTCTTCGGATTTCAGCCAGGATGACACCCGCAGCCACGGAAATATTCAGGGATTCCACCGGCCCGCCCCGCGGGATACGGACCACCTCATGGCATCGCTTTTCCACCGATGGACTCAGCCCCCGCTTCTCATTTCCCAGGATCAGGGCCACGTCCCGTTCCCAATCAAATTGATAGATGGACTGGGCGCCCTCACCCGAAGTGCCCAGAATCCAAAAGCCCTTTTTGTCGAGGAGATCCAGCGTCCTTCCCAGGTTCACGACTTTGCATATGGGCATGATGCCCACGGTTCCGGAGGCCCGTTTCACCACCCCGGCGCTGACCTGGGCAGACCGGTCTTTGGGCAGGACCAGGCCGTGGGCCCCAAAGAAAGATCCAGTTCGAATGAGGGCTCCCAGGTTTCCTTCGTCCGTGATATGGTCAGCCACAAGGATCAACTTGTAGCCATCGGCCTCCCCTGAGGCCCACAGGATTTCATCCAGACTGCTGTAGAAAAACGCGTCAGTGAGCGCCACCATCCCCTGATGCGTCAAACCGGGAAATCGTTTTTCAAGCTCGGGAGTTTTCACGGAACGAACAGGAAGGCCATGCGCCCTGGCCAGTTCGAGGATCTCCCTGCTCCTTCCGGAACGTTTCCCTTCCGCGATCCAGATTTCCCCGATGGGGACGTGCCCATGGATCAGGGCCTCCCGAATCCCGTGAAAACCGGGAATGGCATCAGTCAATTTTCTGGTAATAGCCACACGTGTCTCATATAGGACATTCAGATATTAGGAAGGTCAAACATCCTTCTAAGCGCCGCTCCAACTCTCTCCGCCCGGCAACGCTCGGACAGGATAATGGCTTTGACCTCTTCTACGGCCTGTTCAAGGTCATTATTGATAACAGCATAGTCGTACCGCACGAACTTCCCCATCTCTTCCCGCGCCTTTTTCAGCCGTTCCTCAATGATCTCTTTTTCATCCGTGCCTCTCGACTTCAGCCGAGTCTCCAGGGCTTCCATGGATGGGGGAAAGAGGAATATGAGGATGCTGTTCTGAAAACCTTTCCTGATCGCCGCCGCGCCTTGGGTATCCAGATCCAGGAGCACATCCAGCCCTGCCTCCAACTGGCCACGCAGACCCGTTATGGAAGTGCCATACAGGTCATTATAAACGGGTGCCCATTCCACGAATGCACCCTCATCGATCATCCTCTCAAATGTCTCCCTATCGACGAAACAGTAGTCCCGACCTTCCTCTTCCCCGGCCCTTCGATGTCTCGTGGTATGAGAAACGGAATAGCTCACATCCTTCATGCGCTTTCTCACGCCCCGCACGACCGTGGATTTACCACTGCCCGAAGGTCCGGATATGACGAAAAGCTTCCCCGGCATATCTAATCTTCCAGGTCCTCTTGTCTCAGGTTACAGTTCGGGCTGAATCGCTGTGAAAGCGTCTCGGATTGAATGGCCGACAGGATGACGTGGTTACTGTCAGTAATGAGCACGGAACGCGTGCGCCTGCCCTGGGTCGCGTCTATGAGTCTCCTGTCCTCCCGCGCCTCATCGCGCAACCGTTTTATGGGAGCTGCGTTGGGAGAAATAATAGCGATGACCCTTCTGGACACCACCGAATTACCAAAGCCGATGCTTACAAGCTTGGAACTCATGGGATACACTCCTTTCACTCGACGTTTTGGACCTGCTCTCTCAGCTTTTCCAGCTCTGCTTTTATTTCAATGACAGTCCCGGAAATGAGGGCGTCCGATGCCTTTGTACTCAAGGTATTAACTTCCCGGTTGATCTCCTGAATGAGAAAATCGAACCGCCTTCCAAGGGCTTCATCCCTTGAAAAATACGACTCGAACTGGTCCAGGTGACTCTTGATCCGTACCAGTTCCTCGGTAATGTCGGCCTTCTCCGCGAGAATGGCCGTCTCCTGGGCGAGTCTCGCTTCATCGATATCCACATCACTCACCATGGCCGCAACCCTTTCCTTCAGCCTCCCGGCTCGGTAAGCGGCTACTTCCGGAATGCGCTTTTCGATCTCAATCACGTAGTTCCTCATGGTGCCAAGCCTCATCCTGAAATCCGCCTCGAGTGCCTCCCCTTCCCTGGCCCGCATAGCCTCATAGGAATCGAGGGCCTTTTCAAGGACCTCAACAAAACCAGGCCTCATCTTGTCCACATCGGGGGTTTCCGGTCGAGCCACGATAACATCCTTGAACTGGCAGACGGTGTCCACCCGGACATTTCCCTCTACCCCCAATCTCTCCTTGAGCTGCTCAATAATCCTGACATAGGAATCGACGAGCGGCTCGTTCAGCTCAAGTTCATAGGGCGGATTGTCGCCATTGCCCTCCATCTGAATGGTCACCTCTATGCGGCCCCGCCTGACCCTGGAGGCGACCAGCCTCTTCAGGTCTTCTTCCATGGCCTGGAAATTCCGCGGTATTCTGAGAATGATATCACGGTACCGGTTGTTGACCGAACGGATCTCGGCCAACAGCAACGAGCCCTCGAAATCATGGTCCGCCCTGCCGTAAGCAGTCATGCTATTGATCAAGTGCTTTTTTCTCCCTTCTTTGCTCCATATAGGTTTCCCGGACCTTTCTGAATTCTTCACGGATCCATGGTTCGGCATAGTCTCTGTAGGTCCATGGCAGGAGCCCGAACTTTCCTTGATGAAACACAAGGGTCAAATCGGCATAGATACCTCGGGAAAGATAGATGCGGTGCACATAATTTTTGCCCGTTGCCAGGATCAGTCTCTCGGCGGAAATGTAGCCCGGATCGATGTTGATCCTTCTGGTCTTCCCCGCAAGATACTTCTGTTCACATTCATTGGTCCGGAGTTTGATATCGACGATATCTTCCGGGGGCACCAGCCTTTCAAAAGAGACAAAACGCCGGTGGAGCGGCCAACCCATTTCCCTCTCGTAGTACCTTGTGCGATCGAAAAAACATGCCTTGCTGATCCAGTCCACGGGACCGAATGCTTCGGACAGTTCATCCACCACAGTCTCCACCAGGTCCTTTTCCGGAGAAAAAAGACTGAGTATGAGTTTCACGGGCTCCGGTTCACGGGGATGGCTCATGGGGCGTTACCTCTATGCTACATCGTGTGCTTCACATTTCATATCACACATCGCGACCGCTAGGTCGCCCATCCCCTATCGCCCTCTTCAGGTCCTCCGCCTTCACGGTGGAGGTCCCTATTTCACCTACCACAATGCCGGCCGCGAAATTGGAAATAAGGGCCGAGGATCTCATATCCAGACCTGAGACCAATCCCAGGCACAGGGCACCTATGACCGTATCACCGGCACCAGTGACATCATACACCTTTCTGGCCACCGTGGGGATGTGATGGACCTCCCCCTCCCTCTCAAAGAGGGTCATGCCCGATTGTCCCTGGGTAATCAGGACGGCCCTGCATTCCAGTTTTTCAAGCATTCGACGGCCGGCCTTCAACAGGGTCTCCTCGCCCTCAATCTCAAAACCGCAATAAGTGCCTGCCTCATGATGGTTGGGGGTGATCACATCCACGCCGCTATAGTGCTGAAAATTTCCGATCTTGGGATCCACCGCCACAATGCCTTTCCATGATTGGGTCAACTGTACGAGGCCTTTCATCACCTCGTTGGACACGACCCCTTTTCCATAATCCGAGACCACAACGGCATCAATGGAAGACAGGTTATTTTTCACGAAATCCAGGATCTTATCCGTTGTTTCACCTTGAATCTTTCCTCTGCTCTCCCGGTCGAAGCGAACCACCTGCTGGTTTTGCGCAACCACCCGCGTCTTGATGCTCGTGGGCCTCCCGGGCTCGACGATGAGGCCTCCCGAGACCAGGCCGGCCTTTTCAATTTCGCCGAGCAGCTCTTTGCCCGTAGCATCGTCTCCTATCACCCCGCACAAGACAGGTCGCGCTCCGAGGGTGGCCATATTGAGGATCACGTTTGCGGCCCCGCCGAGCATCTTGGTTTCCCGATTGACGGCCACCACGGGCACCGGGGCCTCCGGCGAGATCCTGGACACCTTGCCCCAGATATACTCATCCATAATGACATCGCCCAGCACGAGTATCCTTGCGGCGTAAAACCGGTCAACGGACGCCATAAGGCCTGCTGGGTCGTAGTCTGATTTGATTTCTTCCATATCGGTTCTCCCAAACGCCCTCTGGATCTCCGCACTCAGTCCTTTCACGGGAAGGGAGTTTATCTTACCATCCTCCAGTTCCATTGTCCATACCCTAAAGGCTTTCCCTTGCGGAGATCGCGACGTGCAACATTATGAATTTTCAACACAAATCAACTTTTTCCTCTGCGACTCCGCGAGAGATTCCAATTCTCCGTGATCACTTCCTTGTCCAGGTGGTGGTCCTTCCCAGCAGGGAAAAACCTATATAGCCCCTGAACTTCAGGTTTTCCCCTTCCATCCAGGCCTTGCACTTGTAGGTCTTACCCTTGTCAGGATCATAGATTTTGCCGCCTTCCCACTTGTTCGGGCCTTTGAACTGCAAGCCCTTGAGGATTTCAAGACCCACAATTTTCACGCTCCGCTTGGACTCCTCTGGATTCTTGTCATCCACTTTTTCCTTCCCTTCCTTATTCAGGGGCACCTTGAGCCACACGATCCTACCGCAGTAGGCATCCCCGCAGGAATAGACGTTCACAAGGGACTTCCCATTCTCCGTCAGCCATTTCCCAAGGATAGTATCCCCGCTCTGATCCGCCGCGTAAGCGTTGACCCCGAAAACCAGTAACAAACCCGCAAACAGCAAAACCCATTTCTTCATGATCAACCTCCTCCTTTCTTTTTGGTCCGTCAGTTGAGTACTATTTGTGTCCCCTTACCGGACGTCCTTTTTCACCGCCAGGTCGCGCCTCAAACCTTCCGCAACGACAGGCACATCTTGAGATATGTCAGAGGATTCTTCAGGACCGACCGGTAGGTCTTGCGGCCGAAGATGATATCCGTCATCGCCTCACAGATCCGCTGGCCGCAGAAGCGAAAAAGAAGCGACCTGAACTTCAGGTGATCGTATGCCAGTCCGGAGATATACCTTCCCCATTTAAGGTCGAGCAGGATTTCCTTTCTAAGATCGTCTTCATAGTACTTTTTCACCAGGTTGGGGATAAGCCGCCCTTTTGCCAAGGCCTTGGCTGCCAGTCTTGCACTTCGAATGGCCAGCGAGATCCCTTCACCTGTCAGGGGATCCACCAGACCGGCGGCGTCCCCAACGAGGATAGACCGGTTTTTTACAAAGCCGTCGCCACGGGGTATGATAGGAATGACGAAACCCCTTTTGCTGACCTCCGCATTCCTTGTTATCCCGAGATAAAAAAGGTACTTTTCAAGGATCTCTTCCAGGTCTATCCTCCCCTTTCTCATCTGTCCCAAGCCGATGGAAAGGTGGTCTTTTTTCGGGAAGACCCACCCGTACCCCCTGGGAACGACACCGAAATCGAAACGAACGGCGGATTGAAACCTGCTAAACAGCAAAGGTTTCACCCGGACTTCGGCCTCCAGGGTGGGGGCAAGATAACTGTGCCCGGGAAATCCAGCCTTCCGGGCGACGGTGCTCAGTGCGCCGTCAGCACCGACAAGAAAACGACATCGAAACGCTCCCTTGCTCGTCCGGATGACCAGCGATTCATGTCGGGTTTCGAGTTCTTGCACCCTGCAGCCTGACGCGATGTGAACGCCCTCTTTTTCGGCCGCATTCACCAGAGCGAAATCGAAGCGGTTCCGCATGGTCGTGGACACGACAGGTTCATCTCTTCGAACCAGGAAATGGACCCCGCCTGCCCGCTCAGTCACTTCCGCCGCGTAGCAGTTCCTCTCGATGGTCTGTTTTGCCTCGTCGGGCAATTCGGCCACCACCCTCGGGATGATCCCGCCGGCGCAGACCTTTTCCCGCGGGAGTTCCTCCTTTTCAAAGAGGATGACGCTGAACCCCTCTTGCGCCAGGCATCTCGCCGCAGTGGCGCCGCCGGGTCCGCTGCCCACGACGGCCACATCATATATTTTCATGGTCTTACTGGATTTCATGGAAGCAAACATAATGGAGTAAGAAAAAAAAGTAAAGCATGGAGACCCAAATTCGAGGCCCGCTTCGATGGAAATGCCATGTGCGTTTTGTGATATGGGATGTACGTATCGGGATATGGGATAAGGGACAAAACAAACAAAGAACGTATCTACCATCGCGACCGCCAGGTCGCGGATTTTGAGCCATAATTGTCTTCTTGATTTTATGCACCATGTGCGTTATGAAATAAGCGATTTCGTGGCGAGAAGAGACACGTATGGGCTGAAGGAAATGCGTAATTCACCACCACTAATGGCCATTTATTTTTATATTTCCCGTTGAGGATTTTCCGCAGCTTTCGTGAAATTCCTCTTGACCTGTCGGGTAACTATTTTATATTTCAATGAAAAGTTGATTCTTTCTTCTTTCACGATACTTGGCCTTGAAGTTGCTATAGTAAGGGGATGCCGCGATCCGAAACCCGTTGTGGATGGATCCATCGGAACACGAAATCACAAAGGAGAAAAATAATGATGCATTTCAACGCCAAACCCCTTCTTTTCTCCCTCTTCTTTTTTCTCGCCGCACCCCTTTTTGCGATTCCCCTCGCCCAGGGGGCCGTACCGCCCAGCCGGATGATATTCGGCTCCGACGTGGTGGAAGAGCGGGTGGACTGCCTCGTCACCTACCTGAAGCAGGAGAACAAGACGCAGATCCCGGACGATTTCAAGAGGGCTTCGGGCCTGAAGAAAGTATTGGGGCAGATTGGCAAGAAGGGTCTCAGGGTAGAGGCCGAGACCTCCGAACTTGCCCTGAACAAGGCCGCGAAGGAAATTCTCAACAGGCTCATCGATCAACTGGCAGATGACAGCCCGTATCAACCAATCCTTTTTGCCATGATCGAGAACATCGATAAGCTGCCGGAAGGCTTCTGCGGTCCGGAGGCGTATGAATCCAACAGGAATCTGCTGCTGAGCGGACGAGATCTCTACGACAACAGGGACCACCATAAGGACCCGCCCACGGAGACCGGCAACTTCATTTATTACGGGAAACTCTACACCCTGCCGGATGAGACGAAAGTTGCATCCAATGGAACCCTCTTCACGTCGGATGATCCCTTGAACTACACCGGTTCCGGACCGGAAGACATCTCCAGTTGGGTCACCTATCCGCCCTTTATCGCCCCCCTCTGGATCATCTCCCATGATCAGAGCCCTTCTGCTGAATCCAACGGGGGAGTTTCATCCTCTTGGGTCGAACAGGTCTTTGATCCTCCCGGGGTGACCGGTACCCAGGACTTCTTCAGGTATGCCTATAATACGGGAACGGCTGCGCCCACGGCTCCGTTTTCGGCAACCCTCTACATGAACCCTGACAGCCGGAAAAGCGACTGGATCCTCTTCAGTTACGGTGATGTGGAACTGCCCTACGTGGTATACAAAGCCTTTGTCGGCCTGGTGCCGGGGGACGGCAGTCTAAACCAGCCCGGGCCGGGCCTGGTGCGCGGCAGGGCCTCTGTGGATCTTTCGGAGCAATCCGGTCAGGGGATCTATGGCGACACCCAGGATTATTTGTCCATCTTTCAGATGTTTCCTCCTGATACATCGGATGAAGGCTCAAGCGACCTCAATACGAATTTCGATCTTGCCGACCATTTCCTCATCTTCAGGCCCGACGGCGACAACAAGTACACGGTAACCGCCGGGACGCGCAAGATGGTGGTGGATTCCCTCGGCCTGGACGGACAGCAGACAAGCCTGGATAGGGCCATTATCAACCTCAGGGACCCGGACCTCCTGACCAGGGTGGATGGGGGGAAATTTGTACCCGGTGTCTATTTCTGGGACACCCCTGTTCCAAATGCCCAATTTCCCGGAATAGAAAACTGGCCCATTCTCTGGGGAGACAAAGACAACTCCAACTACTATTACCGGTACGGGCTCCAGACCGTCGGGCGGAACAGCGAATGGGGGCCGCCCCGACTTTTCGGCGACTCACTTGCCAACCCGGATGATACCCCGAACAAGATCAACGGCAACGGCCTTCTGGCCTATGCCGTGCAGGTGGAAGAAGACCGGGTGAACGAGAAGATCATTGAAATGGCAAGGGACGCGGACAAGCTGAGGATCGAGGTGGAAAACCTCAAGAACCAGCTCCAGTGCGGCGACATACGTGCACGGGACGCCCTTTTCGCCCAGCAGGCCGACGCTCAGTCGGGCCGGGTCACGAAGGACCACAACGGCAACTGGGTGCGGGCCCAGCAGTATATCCTCAGACCGGACAACAAGACGGTCCAGGTACTCAACGTCGCGCTGCGCGGACAGGACGCCGGGAACCTGGCCGGCCTTTCCACCATGGATTTTACGACCTCCTTCGCTACAGGCTACACAGGCGACTTGAGAAATCTCCCATGGAATCAATGGCTGGCGACCAGCTATTCGGAGGATAATACAACAAGGCGCGTCCGGACGTTAGACTGGGCCCCGAGACTTGACAATATGTACGTCAAGTTCACGAACCCTTCAGGCGATTACCTGAAGGAAGCCAGGTCATTCACCACGATCGATAACCCCTGGATCCAACCCATCAGCAGCGAGAACCTGAGCCTCTATTCCCTGCCAGCAGGCCTGCAACAATACACCTACAGCACGGATGCCACCGTTCCCGGCAGCTACGGCATAATCGCCCAACCCAATGGCTTTGCCTACGGATTCGGCGATTCCAAAATCAATGTCGCGTTTTACAAGGCTGACGATTATGGCGACAACAACGCCGTGGATGTGTCTGGGAATGAGGTTCCCAAGGACATGTGGGACGCCTTGCGGGTAAACGAGGTCTCGTGGTCCGGGGCACCCCAGATCGGATATAACAACCTGGAAATCGCCATTGATCAGGATAGCCAATTCTTTCAAAAACCGATCGATGTCGTCTATATTCCCATGTCGCGGATGCTCTGGAAGAACAGCCAGAATTCAGTGGATTAACCGCTTCTCGGATCGGAGCCTCTGAACGTCACCTGTCCGGGGCACGGCCTCACGGCCGTGCCCCGGCATTCTTGAGTTCCTGCTTGATTTTTCACGCGGCTCGTGATAGCTGTTCGCAACATCGCCAACCCTGCCGGCTGAAAAACCCCTGAGGAGGACGGAATGAAATTTTTCGAGGTATCGGGAAAGAGACTTCTTCTTACGGCACTTGCCGTGATTTTTTGCTCATTCCTGATGGCTGTACCCGGTCATGCGGCAGAAAAGACCACAAAGGAAGTTCTGAACGAAGAACTGCCCCCGGGAGAGCCATCGCTCGGTGAAAAGATGTGGGACAATTTCCTCTTCATCGCCAACGGCGATGCATTTTTTACCCTCTCGCGCCTGAACAACGCCGGGACCGTGGGTGGCGGCAGCGCCGACGCCCTCCTTGCCCCTACCTATAAATTCAATGACCGAACGTTCTTTATCCTGATGTACGACGGACATTACTCCAAAAAGCGGGATTTCTATTCCGACGGGGTGGGGCCGCGTGAACGGTCGGAATTCCAGGCACACACGATCCAGCCCATGTTCAGGAAGGACTTCGGTCCGAGGGCCCGCTATTCCCTCACCCCGTCGGTTTTCACGACCTACACCTTCAACAAGGATATCGATGCGGCTGATTGGGATGACGGTCTCTACAACTACCGCGATGTCGGGGGGGCGCTGGAGTTCGATATGCGGGAGGTCTTTGTAAAGGAAGGAACCATCAATCTCACGGCCCAGTATTATAAGAGAAGGTATCCCAATTACGCCTCTCTTCTTTCGCTCACAGGCCTTGACCTCCAGAGCGGGCTCAACGTGGAAAAAAACGAAAAGGACTATCATGGCGTCCTGGTCAAGGGCGGATACAGCATGGTAAAATCGCTCGGGTTTTCCTTTGAGACGCAATACGCGCTCCTTCAAAAGAACCTTGATGACAAGAAAGTGGTGAGCTCGGACGGCATTCTCACATCCGAGGGTCAGAAAGACTACCTGTACACCCTGGACCTCAACCTGTGGCACACCCTGGACGTGGGAGGCGGCCTGAAGCTGGGCCTGGATCTGAGGGGCGGCCTGAACCGGAGCAACCAGAATTACTATGACGGCATGGAGACCATCATCATTACGGACGATAAATTCACGTCGGACTACTATAACTACGCCATGTATCGGATTTCACCCAATATTTCTTTTACGTTTCCCTTGTTTCCCTTGACCGCCAGCGCGGCCTATGCCTTTCAAAAGACCCGGTTTACGGACAGAAAGGCCACGTTTGCAAATGGGTCCTACAAGCCCGACCTGGAAAGAGACATTGAGCAGACCATCAGTTTTCGCCTGAGTTACGAGCTTTCCTCACACTGGAACCTCGTGGGGCTCTGGGAGCACACCAAGGCCAGCTCCAACTATGACGACGAGAGGGTCTACCGGTACGACTACACCATCAACAACTGCAGCATCGGTGTCGCATTCAAGTATTGATGGCTTCTTGAAAAGCTGACGTATGGAACAAACGGCAACCTATGAGCAACGAATGGGACGGGAACCTGAGGGTCTTTTTCGGACGCTTTCTCATAGTGCACTCGGCATCCAACCCCGACATGGACTGCTATTTGGGGTTTACGCCTCCGGAACCCTCGGCGCTCTCTATGGGCTGTCCTAAAACCCCAAATGAACGTCCATCTCCTTCGGCGTGTTTAGAAAGCGTCTGAAAAAGAGTGTCAGGGTCTCCTCCTGAACTCCGGACCTTTTACGATTCCATCAAATTTGAAGCGCCAAGCGCGCTATGGCATGCCTTACTCCTTCAGCTTTTCCTCGAGCATCGTGACATACTTCCGCTCTCCCAGTTCCCTGGCAATCCGAAGCGCCCCTTCATAGCTCTTGCGCGCTTTTTCCGCATCCCCCAGATAGTGGTCGTATATGAAACCCATGTTGTTCAGGGTAATAAGCCTGCCCAGCCGGTTCCCTGTCTGGTGATCCCATGCCAGCAAATCCCCGTAGGCCTTGATCGCCTCATCGAATCTCAGTTCCTTCAAATAGGTCAGGGCGATGTTGTTCAGGGTCTTGGATACTTCCGTGTTCCACTTCATCTCCCGGTAGATGTGAAGGGCCTTGACGAGCAATGCCCTCGCCTTTTCATATTCACCTCCGGAAGTGTAAATGATGGCGATTTCATTGAGATTGTTTGCTACGCCCGGCCTGAATCCCGCCTTTTCGGCCAGGGCCATGGAATCGTTGAATTTTGAGAGGGCCTCTTCCAACCGCCCCCCCGCCTCCAATACCTGGCCCCTTTTGTACAGGGCTTCGGCCCGCTTTATCTGGAAAGACTGGATGGAGCACGCGGGCAGCACGAAGACCGCAAGAACGAGCAGGCAGATGACGGGGTTGAAGTTGGGGTTTCCGGTCCTATGGATCGCGAGGTTTCCGTACCGGTTGAAGGTCATGATCACCCTATTCCTCCAGATGCTGATCCACATATCTGGCCAGGATTTCCGCCGTGGCCCGGGGGGGACGAACCGTCATGTAGTCGTCGATAATGGAGTGGGCCATTTCGTGGGCAAGCATGCCCTCGTTGAGATCCCCGGCGTTCACATAGATGGTATTGTTCAGATACCTGTACCAGGCACGAATCCGGCACGGGCGCTGATAGATCCGGGTAAAGGCCGCCTGCAACTCCCTGGTGTCAGGATAGACATTGATGACGACCTTTCTCATGCCCTTCTTCATATCCAGAATTTCCTGGGCTCTTTTGTATATGGCATCCACTTTTTCCGCGGTTGTGTCGGTCAGGCCCTTCCCATTCCGTGAAGGAGAGAAAAAGCCCAAGAATCCGCCGTTTCCCACAGAATAGTTCAGCTTGCTGTCGAAAACCCTCAGGTCTTTGGGGGACAAAAAACGGATCGTCGTGTGTCTGGTTTCAATGACCTGCCAATCTTTCCCGGTGGGCTCTTCCGCCCAGGCACTGGCGGCCGGGAGGGACAAGAGGCAGGTGAGAAATACGAGAATCCAGATGGTTTTTTTGACAGGATATCCGGCCAAATCGGGTCGCGTTTCACAAAATGGAAAGCCTGAATTTACGCTGACAGCTTCAGGACTGATCGGATTCGAATGACAAAACAGATGCTTTTCACTTCTCCGTCTAATCTCGTGATCTCCTTCATCAACTCCTTCATGCAGTCATGTCCCATGGCTCGCTTAGAATTGTCTCTTTTCTATGAACTGTCAGCCATGAGCTACAATCTGCGGCTATAAAGCCGCCTATTCCACCTCTCACAGCGTGAAGCCGTCCTCGATGAGCCTCTCGACCTTCCTCAATTGTACGACCGTCGCTTCGGATGCATTCCCATTGACCGCCGCTTCCCTGGCCTGAACGATTCCATCTCGAATTTCGCGTACTTTACCATGCAAGTGATCTACCATCCGGTTGAGGCACCCTGCCATCTCCACCATCTGGTCTTCCTTCCTGAGAGAGATTTTCTTACTCAGGTTCCCCTCCCCGATCTCCGAGATTTCTTTTTCGAAACGAAACATGGGGCCGGCTATCTTGTGAGAAACGATGAGGGTAACAAAGATCGTCGCCAGGGTGATCAGCCCCAGGATGATGAGGTTGGTATAGATCACCGCGGGAAGGATGGCGAAGCTGGTGCTCCTGATGACGAGGCGGGAATGGTTGAACGAGGAGGTCAGGGAGTCCTGAGAGAGGAAAAAAAGCAATCCTGTGGAGATAACGACCCCGCCCAGAATGACCAAACAAAATCTCAGGATAAACCTGAATTGGAAGCCTTTTTTTACAAAAACCCGCTTTCTCTTGCGAACGCCGGTGTCTTGAGACATTGCCCTCTCCTTATTGAGACCTTTCAAAGCAAACGCTCGTCAATTTTTATCTTTGCCTTCTGCTTGAGATGGTTGATCCAGTCTTCAAGGAACTTCGACTTTTTTTCCTCTTTCAGCTTCCGGGTGATTTCTTTTCTCATCTCTCCGAGGGGCGGAAGGGACCCGTCAGAAGCCTTCATGGCCTTGTAGCGGGACTGGATTTCTTCTTCCGTCACATAGGTCTTTCCGGAGATTTCCCTGCCCTTCATTTCCAGCAAATCCCTTATAAGCGTTGATTCCCAGTACCTTTCGATGGCGCGCCTGAAGGCCTCCCTGGTATCCAGTTTCAACCGCTTGGCCTCCTGTATGAGGATTTCCTTCTTGATGAGTTCATTCAAGAACGCCTGCTTGGCCTCGCGGGTCAACTTAAAATCCTTGTCCATTTCAATTTCTGACGTGAGCTGGTTCTTGAATTCGTCGAGCGTGAGATCATAGCCGTTGATGTGTGCGAGGACCTCAGGTTTCTCGGTCTTTTCCCGGGAACAGCCGAAAACAGCCAGAACAAAAAGGAATAGCAGGAAGCAAAGCCAGATCTTTTTCATGATTGATCCCTTTCGTCTCTCGAAGAAAACGCGATAACGTCGTCTATTTCCCCCACTCTTCCAGACCGTCCCGGTCCACCTCATGCGCCTGGGCCGGTCTGACCTTCCGGTAGACCGCGAGCGGGCTCATTACTTTGTCATCGACCTTCAGGAGGTCATTCTTGACGGAAATTCCGAAGAGCCTTTCGTTTTCCTCCAGGTGGGGAAGGATGAGCTTCCAGTCCGCTTCCTGGAGCGGCACAATCTCGCCGGCGTTGAGCTGTTGGACGTCCACCAGGTGCTGCGGGTCTCTCACATAGATGGCCCCGCCCGAGGCCAGCGAGAAGAGGTTGGAGCCGGGATAGGGTGTTGATTGAGGACGCAGACGGCCCTCGTCGTCAAATTCCAGGCCGTTGAGGACCACAAATCCGCCCCCGTTGAAAGGATCTCC
Source organism: Desulfatiglandaceae bacterium (assembly GCA_049282265.1). GTDB lineage: Bacteria > Desulfobacterota > DSM-4660 > Desulfatiglandales > Desulfatiglandaceae > CAYUCJ01. The sequence continues at coordinate 15,866 of JBAPTR010000113.1, forward strand.
CGCCATGAAGGACTCGGCCAGGTAGTCCAGGCACGTTCCGTTGATGACCACGCGGGGCCTCCCCACGCCATTGATGAGGGGCCGGCCGGCCGCATTTCCCATCACGTAGACTTCGCCCCCCTTGGCCCCGTACATGAACGTCTGCCCGGCATCGCCATAGACGACCATCTTCCCCGACTTCATGATCTGTCCAAGCTGATCCTGTGCATTGCCATGGACCACAATGGTGAGGCCGTCGATGCCCGAACCCAGGTAGTCACCGGAACTGCCGTAGAGATCAATTTTCACGCCGCCGGAGTCGGGTCCGAAGCCGCACCCGTGAAATCGCTGGCCGCGCAGGCCGAACACGATAAACTGCTTCCACCCGAGGCCGTAGGCATCGACCATGAGGCGGCTGTCGCAGTCATCGCCCTCGGGAGGGAAGAGGTCCGCATCGATGACCAGGACCTTTTCCAGGCCAACAGGGGCCCTGAGACCGTCTCTGGTCTCCCAGTCTATCAGACGATGGGCAGCCCCGTTTTTCTTCCCCCCTATACCAGGGATTCCCCGGAGCATGGAATGCACAGCCTGGTTGACCAGTTGCAGAACGGACCTGCGCTTCTTGTCCTTGGTCGGGTAGCGCCGGTCCAGGAGCACGGTGAGGATCTCTAGCGCCGCTGGAAGCTGTTTTTCGTCACCGGCGGCGGCATGCTTCAACCATTTGAGGCTCTTGAGCAAGGCTCCGTATCCAGGCTCTTCCATGACGCCCATGAGGCAGCCAAAACACAGAGACGTCTTCCCGGCCTCCAGAGCGCTTGAAAGGCCGGCGTGTATTTCCCCCATGTCTCCGACCGCCTCGTAGACCCGCCCGGGAACATAGGCCGCCCGGTCCTCCGGGATACGGATTTCACGACTGAACTTGTCCACGCAGGTGAGACGCCGCTCGACACCTTTCACTCCCTTGCGATCCAGGTTGAAGACAAAGGCACCGCCGTCCGTGTGGCTTCCTCCCCTGGCGTTCCAGTAGCGATCCGCCACGGTTCCCACGCGGGGGTCTTCTTCGGACAGGCTCTTCAGTGTGGCATCAATGGCCTGTTTCTCAGAACAGACGAGGCCCACCTGCACCTCCCCTTCATGGAGGGCAAAGACCTGGGGCCTCAACATGGCCGTGTCCGTGATACCGATGAGTTGCAGCCGGTCGTTCTCTGTATCGTTTCTTGCCACGATAAAAAACCACGGCCCGTCAGGGGACCCGTGGATGTGCGTGGCCTGGATAGCGCGATAAACCTTCTGTTTCTCCGCCGGCAGCAAATCAAAATCACGCTCCATGGTGGGTGCCAGGGCCTCGATAACATGCTCAAGGGGATACCCGTAGGTGCGACTGTAAAGGTCGAACAGGAGAGCGGACACCTCCGTGTCGGTCAGGAACTGGGGATAGATATGGCTCTGTTTCAGGTATTCGGTCACCGAGTGGTAGTTGGCGAAATCTCCGTTGTGGACCAGGGCCTCATTGAGGCCGATAAAAGGGTGGGCCCCGCCCGGGTGCCACACGCGTCCCTTGGTGGGATAACGCTGGTGGGCTATCCAGACATGGGCCTTGAAATCGTCCAGTTCATAATACTGGACCACCTTTTCCGCGTATCCCACGATCTTCAAAATAAAGAAATTCCGGCCGTGGGACAACACAAAGGCGCGCTGTTTGCCCGCCGCGTCATAGTAGGTCTTGTTCAACCTGAAGCTGTTTTGATAGACAAACTCGTCTTCGGCCTGCCGGTCAGTCAGTGCTTCCAGCCCATTTTTTTCAACAAAGGCCCTAAGGACTTCAGGTCTGACGCGGACCATGAAGCGCCACACTTCGGGAGGCTTGACATCCAGATCCGGAATATCACGATAGTCATCTATGTGAGCAAGTTTTCCAGAATAGTCCACGCGGAAATGGGGGGTGATGAAGCGGTCTTCGAGTTCGTCCTTTACCCCTTCTTCCAGCACGGCGATGTGGAGCAGGTAGTCCTCATCCAGGACTTCCCGGGAGACGCCCATGGCCTGGTGATCGAACCCCATGGCCGCGATGCCGCCGCCGCGGCCGTTGCCCCGGTTGTGCATCTGCCTGGAGGGCTCGTAGATGTGCTTGCCCCTCACAGGGATGCTGCAGGCAAACCCGGTAACGCCGCAGCCCCCTTCCGCCTCGGTTTCATAACGGAGTCTGGAGGGCAAATCCTCCACCATTTCCCTTCGGGAAGCTATCATTCTGCGAACACTCTCGATCTGATTCATAACTGAAACCCGCTGTTTTCTTCACTAAAATTTCCGGACAGGATAACAGGACCAACACAACAAGTTTTCATCAAGAAAACCCTAAGCCCTACGCCTCAGAATTTTGTTTTCATATAGTCCAGGTGGATCAGGCAATCGGTCCTGCCCACCAGATCCTGGACACTCTTCATCCCCAGCCTCTTCAAAAGGCGCGTCAGCTCTTTGGTCCAGGCCAGATACATGTTGATGATACGCTGGCTCCCCCAATCCTGATCCACCTGGCCTTCCAGTTCCGGATCGGTTGTGGCAATACCGCGAGCGCAGCCCCTGCCACTCTCACAGTTGTGACACCTGACGCACTCCAGCGCCACCAGGTCCGCCGTGCCGATGCAGACCCCGTCGGCGCCCAGGGCTATGATCTTGGCGATGTCATGTGGTGTCCTGAGGCCCCCGCTCGCGATCACCGTTATCTTGTCCCTGACCCCTTCTTCCCGAAGAAAACGGTGGACCTTGGGAACGGCATATTCAATGGGCATGGCGATGTTTTTCTTGGCGATTTCCGGAGCAGCTCCAGTGCCTCCATAGCTGCCGTCCAGGTGAATGATATGGGCGCCCGCATAGTAGCTGCCCACGGCCACCATGTCCACGTCCGTGGGCGTTGAAACCTTTACGGACACCAGGGCCTTCGGGTTCATTGCCTTGATCCAGTCCACATGCTTCTTGTGGTCTTCTACCGAGTAGACACTGTGGAAAGGAAAAGGCGAAAACAGGGGGTATCCCACCACGGCTTCGCGCATGCGTGCCACACTGGGTGTGACCTTGTCGCCCAGCAAATGACCGCCAAGTCCGGGCTTTGCTCCTTGGGCGTATTTGAACTCGACGATTTTCACACGTTGAATGGTCTCTTCCCTTACCCCGAAGAGCCCTGTCGCCACCTGGGTAATCATGTGATCGCTGTAGGGTTCCAGTTCATCGGGGAATCCCCCTTCGCCGGTGCAGCAGAACGTTCCCAGGGCCTTGGCCGCCCGAACACGGCTGAGTATGGTGTGGATGCTGACGGAACCGTAGGACATTCCTCCACCATAAAAGGGCAATCGGATTCTGACACGATGAGCCCCGTCATTCCGCCTGTTCAGATCCAGGGACAAGTCCACCTCTTGATGATTTGTCTCCGGAGCCGACCCGGGTTCGGCCTTGGGCAGAACCATGCGCAACTTGTCAAATCCCCCGCCGGAATTCCCGGTCCTGTACTCAAGTCCGGCGGCCGGCACCCGGCCAAACTCGGCCATATGCCAGTTGCTTGCCAGGAGGTCCGCCGTCCAACGGAAATCGCCCAGGGCATCGAAGTCCTGGTTCCGCTTCAGGGAAAGGGCCTTTTCCGGGCAGGCCTTGTGACACGGATCAGGACAATCTGGCCCCATGCAGCGGTAGGCGTTCTTGATAAGGACCATGCCCCGTTTGGCCACATGAACCCCGTGCCGGCATATCTCAACACACTTTCCACAAGCAGTACAATCAGGGGTCCTGTGCAGCCGGTACTTCCCAATGGGGTTTTTGAATCGGGAGGGTGTTTCCCTTACTTCCGGAAATTTGTCATCGTTCATGCTACTCAAGCTCATATCCCTCCTTCAGCTCTCCCAGGGTCCCGAATGTATTCTCGTCCAGGTCTTCAAAAAACATGGCCCGGCCCACCTCACCGCGAATGCGGCGCGCGTCCCTGATGCCCATGGCCCCCATGACCTCAAGGAGTTGATTGTGCCACGCACCGAGGAGATTGATGGTGCGAAGCGCCACCCAATCCCGGGGGGCCTCTTCTATGCTTACCGGACAGGGAAGCCCCTTGGTACACCGTCGACACATGCGGCATTCCAGGGCGATCAATAGGGGAAAATCAACGTACACGGCATCAGCGCCGCAGATCATGGCCTTTGCCACGTGCTCCGCCATGGCCAGACCGCCGCTGGCCAGGACAGTGACGCGCTCCCGAAGATTGGCATCCACCAGTCTTCGGTGTACCGCCAGGATCCCCTCCTTGAGGGTCAGCGTATCATCGTCCAAATAGGTGCCTTTCATGCTTCCCGCAATATGAAGCACGAAAGCGCCGGCCTTTACCTGTTCCATGGCCCTCTCCTCGATACCCTTTGTGAGGGGGAGTCGGACGATCATCATGGCGTCGCGACGTATCTTCCGGTTGATGGCGGAGAGGTCAGGCGTGGAATCGGTTGCGGTGCATTCCACGAAGGGGAAATCCCCGCTCAGGTCGCCGACCCGCCCCATACCGTCATCCAGAAAAGGAATGAGGGATCTCGAAAGACCGTTCATTTCCGGCCCTAATCTGTCCTTCGGGAGCGCCAGCAGGGTTCCCAACCGTTCTGCCGCTGCTCCCCAGCCTTTCACTGTCTCGTCCGTGATGGATCCAAAGGAGGGCACTTTCATGATGATGGGAAGGGGGATGTCCATGATCCGGATACCCTCTCCGCGCCATCGACCTTCCTCGTCCACGGAGAGACACACGGGCTTTCTGCCAATGTCCACTGCCGTACTGATATACTCTCTTCCATGGATCCCATCCCTGGTGGGCCTGACGATCTCGGACATGTCCGTCCACATGGAGTCAAACCCTGCGCCGCTGAAGGGTCCCGGATACCCAGCACCTGAAACGGGAATCTTCCCCGTCTCCGCCTGATACCAGAGCCTGGCGATGATGTTGGGTGACCAGTATTCGTCTCCTAACTCCTTGAATTCCGGGCTTATGGATTTGTGAATGAGTTCCTTCGGGCAACTCTGGATACACCTGAAGCAGTTCATACACTCGTTGTCTATGGAATCAATCATCTGACGGGGGTGAAGACCCCGATGGGCGTAGACATTGTAGATACAGCGTGTTTTTACGCACACGGCACACTTGAGACACCCCTCCTCCCAGGCGATAACGCCGGACTTGGTAACAGGCTCAAAGCGGTGAGGGACGGGCCTCGTGTCTATAACATATTTTGCCGGCATGTGACCTTCCCCCTATGCCTGATCGGTGTCGGGTCTCGGAAACAGGCCCGCACCCTCCACGATGTCCGCAACGGCTTCTTCCCATTCAATGGCCATAATGTGGACTCCCCTGACATCGGAAATGTCTCTTAACCGCTCTATGGTCTCCACACAGATCTTGATGCCCTCGTCTCTTTGTTTCTCCTTGGGCACCCCCTCCATCCTCTTGATCAGCGCGTCGGGAATATCCATTCCGGAGACCTTGTTTTTCATATATCTGGCCATTCCCGGAGACTTTAGAGGTGTCACCCCGCCCAGGATGCAGGCCCTTTCCGTGAATCCACGATCCCTGGCCATGGCCAGCCAGGCCTCAAACCGCTCGAGGTTGTAGATACACTGGGTCTGGATAAAATCGGCCCCGGCCCGTATTTTTTTTCCAAGCCTGACGGCCCTAAAGGCTAAGGGATCTCCAAAGGGATTGGCTGCCGCACCGATAAACAGATCGGGTGGGACGGCCAGGGTCTCGCCGCCCAGGATGACTCCGCCGTCCCTCATGTTTCTCACCACCTCAACAAACTGGATGGAATCGAGATCAAAGACCCCGGCCGCCTGGGGTTGATTTCCGAAACACTGGTGATCTCCTGAGAGGCACAGGACATTCCGGATGCCCAGGGCCGAGGCCCCGAGGATGTCGGATTGAAGTGCGATACGATTTCGGTCCCTCACCACCATCTGCAGTACGGGGTCCAGCCCGGCGCCCTTTAAGAGGGCACATGCGGCAAGACTGGACATCCGGACAATGGCCGTCTGGTTATCGGTGACATTCACGGCGTCCACGTACCCTTTCAGCTTTTCCGCCTTTTGGAGAACGACGTCCGGGTCCGCCCCTTTCGGCGGTCCGCATTCAGCGGTTACGGCAAACTCCCCTGCTTCGAGAACTCTTTTTAACCGGCTCGCGTCTTTCACTTTTGCTGATCCTCCCTTATGATCTTTCGGGGGCCCCTCCCCTGCTTCAATGACCAGTCCTTTGGCGGGTATATCATCTCCAGCCGCTCAAGCGCCCCCAACTTTTCCAGGCGGTCTATGATCAATTGCCAGGCGCAGGGTATATCGGGGTCCACTTCACACCGGCCATCCATGGAACCGCCGCACGGTCCGTTGAGCAGGTGTTTGGAACAGCGGGCAAGGGGACAAACACCACCAAAATAGTAGAGCATGCAGTCCCCGCAACCGAGGCAGGACTCCGTCCAGTAGCCCTGGTCTTTGGTCTCCCCCATGAATTCCGTGTTCAGGCCGGGAATAACGGGCACTTCCGGGTACATGTCAGCCACCGATTGCACGCCTGCCCCGCATCCCAGAGAAAGCACGGCATCGTAGGTATCGATGACATCGTCCAGAAGCAGGACGAATTCCTTGACACACTGGCGATCCAGGGTCATTTCCTCAATGAGGACCTCTTCCCCGTGCATCTTGGCGGCCATTCGCAGGGTCGAGGCCAGCATGGCAGTCTCCTTCTGACCGCCTGCGGCACATTCGGCCACGCAGGAGCCGCAGCCCACGACCAGGATCCGCCTATAGGGGGCGATCATCTCCCTTATTTCATCAATGGGCTTTTGTTCGGCTGTGATCATTGGTTTTTCTCCTCGTCTGGAATTTCGTCATATTGGCAAGGCTGACATCCCTGATGGTGCACCGGGGACGGAGTCATCTTAAAAATGCTTTCCATCAACACCTCGACCTGCTCGGGGAGGCCTTTTGGAGCCTCCCTGGACCCCATAACCATTCCCACCCGTTCGGGTTCGAGTCCGATGCTCCTGATAATGGCCCGAGTCCTTTCCATCCTCTTCCCTGCCCTCCGGTTTCCCTCAAAGTTTCTGCAGGCCCCTTCGGGACAGGTGATGACATAGGCGGCATCTGCAAATTCCTCCAGGGCCCTCAACAGATGGATGGGGTCCAGCCTTCCGCTGCATGGGATGGGGAAAAGGCGAAGGGATCCGCCATATTTCTTCTCCAGCGACTGTCTTTCCTGTTTTCTGCCATCGGGTACGTTCTGGCAGTAGAAGAGGGCGAGAACCGGTTTCCGATTATTGGTCATTTTTGATGCAGGTCCTTTCCGGGAAATATGGGGGACACCCTGTCTAACCCTGGATTCTCTTTGGCAAACGCTTCTGAGTTCCTTGAACAGGACTGGGCAAAAAAAAACGTCTGTACCAGCAAATGGATACAAACGCCTTTGTCTTAACCCATGTTTAACAAAAAACTTCCGCACGCCATTGTGCGAACAATTTGGTTATTATCCTATCACACCTGAATGATTAGTCAAGGCAAAAAGTTCTCTACAATTCCTCAGAGAGGAGGATGGCCTCGGCAACCTGGCGCATGGACTTGCGGGAATCCATGCTTTTCTTCTGGATCCAACGGTAGGCCTCCTCGCCGCCGGCATGGAGCCGCTGCATGATGATCTCCTTGGCGCGCTCCACCAACTTCCGGGTCTCCAGTTCTTCCTGGATCACCTTGGATTTCACCATAAGTTCCGTGTTCATGATAGCGACCGCCGCCTGGTTGGCGACAGCCGTAAGCATGTTTATCTCGGTCTGGGAAAAGGCGTGGGGCTCTGATGTAAAACAATTGATAACCCCGATAACCTTTCCGTCCTTGGCCTGGAGTGGCACACCGAGCATGGAAACCAGCCCCAGTTTCTTGGCCATCTCCTTTTCCTTGAACCGGGGCTCTTTGTTGACGTCTTTGATGATGAGGGGTTCATTTTTTGTCGCCACAAAACCCACGACGCCCTCCTCCTTTGTCAGTGAGCGGTCCTTCACATATTCCGGGTCAATGGCCTGTGTGGCTTTCAGCCGGATCCTTTCGGGGCTTGCACTCGAATCAACCAACCACAAGGAACAGATCTCCACACCCGTCACTTTGGCGGTGACCATTACAATAAGCTTAAGGATATCTTCGAGATAGAGATCCGAAGTAATGGCCCGGCTGATATCGGTGATGGCCTTGATGTATTTTCCATAGGTCTCAGACTGAATTTCTTCCATCGGTTTCCCCGCTTCCCCCCTGAGCGTCGCCCGCGGCCAGGTGGCTCAGGAGATAGGTTTCATACTGGGTTCGAATCCGTCGGGTGCAACTGTTCAATTTCTCCATAAAGCCCTCATTGTCGCCCCCGGGGCCCAGCACCCGTTTGGACAGAGAGGCCACTTCGCCCGCGTCTTTCGGCAGCGCGTGAACCTGAAGATCCTCCATAATCTGCAGATAATGCTCTATTTTTCGGAGGAAAAGGTAATCCTCCTTAAGCTCCAGGGTAACGGTTTCCGGCAGGAAACCGCCTTCACAGAGTGCCTCCAGGGCCAACAGGGTGTTGCCCTGGAACAGCGCGGGATGGTCCGGAGAATGAAAGAGCTGCAGGCCCTGGACGAGAAATTCCACATCACGCAGGCCTCCGATCCCGCTCTTAACATTGATCGGCGAATCCAGTCTGCCCGCGGAACGCTTCAGGGACATGTGGCGCATACGCTCGATGGAGGCGGCAATCTCCTTTCCCGGTCTGGGGCTCATCAATACGGGCCGAATTTTTTCCAGGAACTGGTAACCCAATTGCAGGTTTCCCGCGACAGGCCTCATTTTCAGAGCGGCCTGGATCTCCCAGAGAGATGCCCCGTAATGGTAATAGTTTTCCAGAGTTGAAAACTCGGGAACCAGTTCTCCGGATCGGCCGAAAGGCCTCAGTCTCAAGTCCACACGGTAGGCATATCCTTCCTCTGTATGGGATGACAGGTCCAAACGGAGTCTCTCCATGACTTGGGTATAGAGTTCCTTGTAGAAGGGTCTGCCCGCGCCTCCGGTAGTGGGATCGGGCGGGTATTGCCATAATCCCAGGAGATCAATGTCGGAGCTGTAGTTCAACTCATTGCCTCCCAACTTGCCCAGGGCCAAGACGCAGAATCCACTCTCCAGCCCCTCTTTCTCGATGGCCCTGTCCCCTTCTCCCAATTCCTCCCATATCCTTTCAACAACCACATGGACGACGGCGTCAGCCACGCTGGAAAGTTCCCGAACCACTTCCCTTGTGGAGACCCCCAGGCAGATATCCCTCGTCCCGATACGGAGGATCTCACGGCGCCTCAGCCGTCTGAGCCTGTTGAGCCATTGCCGCTTGTCCCGGGAATTTCCGGACGCCTCTCGCAACTCCCCGGCTATCTCCTCTTTTCTTCGCGTCTTTCTCAGGATTTCGGGGATGGTCACCCATTCAAAGAATTCAGGGTTTCGGACCAGGGTGTCCGTCAGAAACCGGCTGCCGGAAAAAATCCCCAGGAGGATCTCCAGCCGCAGGGGCTGGGACAGCATCAACCCGAAATGGAATTCCGGGCTCGGCAAGACCCTCGCGAACCGCTCCCAGTTATTCAAGGCCATGTCGGGGTCGGGCTGGTGCAGGAGCATATCGAAGGCGAGTACGGCCAGCCTGGCAAAGGTCTCCTGGCGGCTCCCTTTCCCTGCCAGGCCCCTGAGATTGACATAGGCCTTTTCCGGGTCCTGGAATCCGGCGCCGGAGAGGATTTTTTTCCGAAGTTCCTTCGAGACACCCGAAGAAAGCACGAGATCGGCCACAGTACCTGTCATGGGTCCCGGTATGGATTCCCGTCCGAAATGGTGTTCAGCAAAAGCCCTGACAGAAGCCGTGTGGGCCTCAAAATCGATGCGAAGCTGTTCCGCGGGTTCCAGTGGGCTTCCTCTCCGGTAACCCATGCGGCGGGCCAGGTGTTTGTACTCCTCCGAGCCAGGTTCCGGCAGAAAAAGGTCGCGAGCCGAACCCCTCAGCATCCGCATGCCATTGATCAGTTTTCTGAGAAAATGGTAGTCGGAAACAAGCCGGACAGCCTCCTCGGGGAGCAGGATCCCTGCATTTCCAAGAGCGGCTAGTGCCTCGTGCAACAAGGGTGTCCTCATGCCGGGGACATCCTTGCCGTTCACCACCTGGAGGACCTGAATCCCGTATTCCAGGTCCACGAGGGCGCCGGGGCTGAACTTGGCGTTCATCCTTGCACCGGAGGCCTTTTCGTGAAATTGCTTTTTTCTCAGGTCTTGCAGCTCGGCCAGGTCGATGCTGTGCGATGCGTAGACCATCTCATTCCGGAGCCGCTCCAGCCGTGCCCCAAGGGCTTTGTCGCCCCCTATGGCCCGCATCCTCACCAATGCCAGACGCTCATAGGAGTGGGCCGGGCCTCCTGCCCCGTAGTAGCGGCAGAAATTCTCAAGACTGGAGGCCAGGGGACCCGCGTTTCCGTGGGGCCTTAGCCGAAGATCAAGTCGAAAGATTCCCTCTCGCTTGGTCTCAATAAACCGGTTCACATCCCGCACCAACCGGTCAAAAAAAACCCCGTTGTCCATGGATTCATCCCCGTCGGTCTTCCCATTGTCTCCGTAAACGAAGAGCAATTCGATATCGGATGCATAACCCAACGCCGCTCCCCCGAGCTTTCCAAGACCCAGAATGGCAAACCCGACTTCCAGCCCGGCGACGGATCTCGGTCTTCCAAAACGCACCACCAAGTTATCAAATATGATACCCACTGAGGCCCTGACGACATTTTCCGCCAGGTGGGTCAATCTATTGGACAGAACCAGGAAGTCCACCCGAGGATCCAGGATATGACCCAGATCAATGAGAAAGATCTCACGGTCTTTGAAGGCATTGAGCGCCTCGCGCTTCTCCGCCATCGACTTCTTGTCCTCCAGGGATTGCGCCAGTCTCTCCGGGATGGTCTCCACCGGTTCGGTGAAGCTCTCCCCCTTCAGGTGGGGCTTGAGCATCGGCAACAGGGATTCGTACTGGAGCCGTATAAAATCTTCCCACAGGAAGTCACTTGCTCCCAGCAACCGGCCAAGTCCTTGCAGGTAAAGGGGATCTGTCAGCATTTCCTGCCACTTTCCCTGGTGAGGCAGTTTCATGACATCATCCACAAGATAATCAAAACGAGACAGTGCCATGTATGGATCCGGCGCCTGTGCAAGGAAATAGGTAAACTGTTTCGTCAGGAGTACGGAGAATCGGATCTTGTCCAAGGTGCGCTCATCCAGGATCTTGTTCCCGCGAAAATCGGCAAGATAAAGCTGGTCTTCGATGCGGCCACGGATGGTACGGATTCGGACCTGCTCAATGGAAACGCCGTGCTGCGAGAGGGCATTGCTCAAGGCATAGAGGAAAGCAGGGGTGTCTTCAGAGATGACCTTTACCCCTGTAAAAACGCCCGTTTCATTGTCCAGCTCGATCTTCAAGGGAAACAGGAGGGGCATGGTGTCATGGTGGAGATGGGCAAGCCTGCTGACAACCATTTCGTTCACCTGCTGTTTGGCCTTGGTGACGGCCTGTTCACCTCCATCCTCCATGAGAGAGCAGACGCCCAACAATCTCTCCTGGAACGAAGCTGACCAATCCTTAAAAAGGAAGGCCTCGCTTATTTTCCCCGAAAAATGGTCGATGATCCGGCGTCGACTCAAGGGATCCTGCGAATTTGGACGTCGTCTTAAACGGCGGGCGCCCCTGGGCCACCCCTCATCGCTCTGTACGTGGCCATAGGTATAGATGTCTCCGGAGATAATCGAGAAGCCCATTCCCGCAAGCAGCCCGGTGATCAGGGAAAATACCGATGGATAATCAAAACCGAGTATGGTGCAGTCAATGCTCCCGTCCTTTTTCCTGACCGAAAGGACCTCCACGGGTCTTTCCGGTCGCAGCAGGGAGAGTGCCTGGAGATGTCGGCAGATCTCCTGCTCAGAGAAGCTACTGAAATATCTTTCCGGCAGACGGGAAATGTGCCCTTCGATCAGGGATGCTTCAACATCGGGGCAACCGTCTCTCAGTTTCTGGGTGTCGGTTTTCACGTCCTGTCCCTTTTGAGCTCAAATCTATTCATAGAATACGAATGCAGTGTACAAAAAGGGGGTCCTCCGACTATAGCGGAGTGACCCCCTTATTCTATACATCAATTATGGTAAAAAAGCTATATGTCGTAATAGAGTGCAAACTCCCAAGGATGGGGACGCAGTTCGATGGCCTGAACTTCATTCTGCATCTTGTAGGATATCCATGTATCTATAACATCGGAGGTAAAGACATCGCCTTTCAGGAGATAATCGTGATCCGCTTCGAGGGCGTTCAGGGCCTCCCTGAGTGAACCCGGTGTGTGGGGGACCTTCTCCAGTTCCTCCGGCGGCAGGTCATAGATGTCTTTGTCCAGGGGATCCCCCGGGTGGATCTTGTTCACGATCCCATCAACTCCGGCCATGAGCATGGCGGAAAAGGCCAGGTAGGGATTACAGCTGGGATCGGGGCAACGAAACTCAAAGCGTTTGGCCTTCGAAGAGGTGGAGTAAAGGGGAATTCGAACGGCTGCACTCCGGTTGCGGCTGGAATAGGCCAGATTGACCGGGGCCTCGAAGCCTGGCACAAGTCGTTTGTAGCTGTTTGTCGTCGGGCTGCAAAAGGCAAGCAGAGAGGGCGCGTGTTTCAAGATCCCGCCTATGGCGTACATGGCCATTTCCGACATCCCCGCATACCCGTCTCCCGCAAAGAGGTTTTCGCCCCCTTTCCAGAATGACATGTGGACATGCATGCCCGTCCCATTGTCATTGAAAAGGGGTTTGGGCATGAAGGTTGCCGTCTTGTTATACTTGTGCGCCGTATTCTTAATGACGTATTTGTATTTGAGCACATCGTCAGCCATTTCAAGCAGTGGGGCAAAGCGCATATCGATTTCCGCCTGTCCCCCGCTGGCCACTTCGTGGTGTTGCGCCTCGATGAGGATACCGATGCTTTCAAGGGTCAGAAGCATTTCGCTGCGAATGTCCTGCTGGCTGTCTGTGGGCGGCACCGGGAAATACCCCTCTTTGTACCTGGGTTTGTAACCCAGGTTCGGTGATTCCATCCGGCCGCTGTTCCATTGACCTTCCACAGAGTCGATATGGTAGTATCCTTCGTGGGTGTTCTGGTCGAAACGGATGTCGTCAAAAATAAAGAATTCCGCTTCAGGCCCGAAATAGGCGACATCTGCGATTCCCTGACTCTTGAGGAAAGTTTCCGCTTTTCGGGCTATGTTCCTGGGATCGCGTGTATAGTCTTCTCCAGTCACAGGGTCACAGATATTGCAGATCATGACCAGTGTCTTGTCAGCAAAAAAGGGATCTATGAACGCGGTTTCAGGCACGGGCTTGACCAGCATGTCAGACTCATTGATCGCCTGCCATCCCCTGATACTGGACCCGTCAAAACCGAGACCGGCTTCAAAAGTCTCTTCCTCAATCTCCCTGGCGGGAACGGAAAAGTGCTGCCACAGGCCGGGGAAATCCATGAAACGGAGATCCACGATCTTGATGTCCTCTTTACGGATCAAGTCCAACACATCTTTTTTCGTCCCTAATTTATCCATATCTACCTCCATAAGAAAATAGGATTATTCATACGCCGCCACATTGCCGAACCCTCACGCCCCTATTCAGCAAAAGACATGCCACAATTGTCTACCCTGCAATTTCCTCGAACTGACGGTCCGCTAACCAGTCTATCGAAATTTTACAACTTGTTGATTTTACGGAAACATACAGCCTCGCGTACAGGGAATATCAAACGATGGGAACCACCCAGGTCGCCCATTTGCCTGTCGACATGGGGTCTCACAGCGAAAAATGATCGCACTCTCAAGAACATTTTTGTATGGAGAAGCGCAACAAAATTACAAAAATGTAGCAAAGAAACCAACCCGCTCTCAAGATGAGGGGGTTTCCAGCGCCCGGATTTATCCGGGTAATACATACCGTCCAGAAAAACAAAGAAGATTCTCAGTCATCTCATCCAGAATGGTTATAAAGCCTTTTCTTCGTTCCGTCTACGATAATACTTGAAATAATTATTGCATAAGATAAGGTTGATTACAATCATCGAATCGGTTATGATATTTGATTTTTCAAGCAGAAACGGGTATGGGATATCAAAAGGATCAAGGGCTAATGGACTGGAAAAACCGAACCTATTGCGGGTCCCTGGACCTTTCAGACAGTGGCGCGTCTGTCACGCTGATGGGATGGGTGGATGCCATCCGAGACCATGGAAACCTGGTCTTCATCCATCTTCGCGATGTCAAGGGCATTACACAGGTGGTATTTGATCCGAAAACCGCTCCGGATGATTATTCTCTGGCCTCAACGCTGCACGAAGAAGATGTGGTGTGTGTCGAAGGCAGGGTGTCCGCCAGGGAAAAGGGGACCGAAAACCCGAATCTCAGGACCGGTGATGTTGAGGTCTATGCCACCACTATCCGTGTTCTTTCCAGATCCGGGATACTGCCCTTCCAGATTTCCGAAAAGGCCATGGTCCTGGGCGACGAGATTGCCTCCGCGCCACAGAAGGTGGAAGAGGACCTGAGGATTCAGTACCGGTATCTCGATCTCCGTCGCCCATCCGTTCAGGACCTTTTCCACAAGCGATACCTGATTGTCAAAGCCATCAGGGATTATCTGCACGAAATGGAATTCACGGAGGTTGAAACGCCCATCCTCACCAGGAGCACCCCTGAGGGGGCCAGGGACTATCTGGTGCCAAGCAGGGTGCATCACGGCAGGTTTTACGCCCTGCCCCAGTCCCCACAGATCTTTAAGCAGCTCCTCATGATCGGTGGAATGGACCGGTACTTTCAGATCGCCCGCTGCTTCAGAGATGAAGACCTGCGCCCCAATCGACAGCCGGAATTTACGCAGCTCGACATGGAGGCCTCATTTGTTGATGAAGAATTTATCTATGAGGCCATAGAGGCAATGACGTGCAGGGCATTTTCCATAGGCGACATAGAACTCCCCCGTCCGTTTCCTCGTATGTCCTACGATGAAGCCATGGACCGGTACGGCTCGGACAGGCCGGATCTGCGGTTCCCTATGGCGTTTGAAGACGTGACTGATGTCTTTCGGAATACCGAATATGCCATCTTTAAACAGGTCATCAAGGGTGGCGGCCATGTGAAAGGCTTTTGCGTCAGGGGCAAAAGCCCTCTCCTCAGCAAGAATGTGCTTCAAAATGAATATGCCCTCAAGATTGTCCCCTCCTTCGGCGCGAAGGGGATGAGTTGGATGAAGGTGGCGAACGGCAGGCTTGAATCCAACATTGTCCAGTTCTTTTCCGAAGCCGAAAAGCAGGGAATCATGAATCGCTTTTCCGCGCGGGACGGAGACTGCATTTTGATGGTCGCCGACCCGTCCGTTGACCTGGTGAACAAGGTCCTCGGAAGGCTCAGACTTCACTTGGCGGAAAGACTGCATTTGATACCGGGCGACCGTTACCGTCCTCTCTGGGTAACGGACTTTCCCCTGTTCGAGCTGAAAGAAGGTCGATTGAATTCCGAGCACCATCCCTTTACGATGCCGGACAGAGAGGACTTCAACCCAAAGGACCTGAACGACCTCCTGGCCCTTAAGTCCAGGGCCTATGACCTGGTCATGAACGGCGAAGAACTGGGAGGCGGAAGCATCCGAATTCACAAAATGGAAACTCAGGACAAGGTCTTCCGGGCGCTTCAGCTTTCAACTGAAGAAATCGAGAACAAATTCGGTTTTTTTCTGAAGGCCCTCAACTACGGCGCGCCCCCCCACGGAGGGTTTGCACTGGGACTCGACAGGGCAATCGCCATGATCCTGGGGACGCCTTCCATCAGGGAAGTCATCGCCTTCCCCAAGAATCGCCGTGCCTATTGTCCCCTGACGCAGGCACCGGCCGGCGTCGACGAAGAGCAGCTGAAGGAACTGGCCCTCAAGTCCGAAGATCCTGCACCCGGACCTGGGGGATGCCCGGGAAAGGGAGGTCAGAAAGGAATCCCCGGCGAAAAGGAGAGCAAGCGTGTTGACGTCACCCCGGACGAGGTAAGGCACGTGGCCAAACTTGCGCGATTGAGCCTCTCCGATGAAGAGGTCGGAGAATACGCCAAGGACCTGAACGCTATCCTCGATTACGTGGCGACCCTGGAGGAACTGAACACCGAGGACGTCCCGCCCACGAGCCACGTATTGGAGATCAACAATGTCTGGCGAACGGATGAGCCCACTGAATCATCCGCCGCGGAAGCCATTCTCAAGAATGCACCTCACAGGAAAGATTCCTTTTTTCAGGTGCCCAGGATTCTGGAAGGTTAAGGAACGATCATGGACCTCTGCGACTTGAGCGCATTTGAGTTACGCAATCTGTTGGGGAAAAAAGAGGTAAGCGCAAGAGAAATCGCCGCGTCGGTCTTCAAGAGGATAGATGAAAAGGAACCCCTGATTCACGCCTTTATTACGGTCACCCGCGATCGTGCCCTGGAACAGGCGGACCTTGCGGACAAAAAAATAAAGGAAGGCGGGGATATCCCTCCCCTCACCGGGATACCCGTCGCCGTCAAAGACGTGCTCTGCACAGAGGGTGTAAGGACTACTTGCGCATCCCGAATCCTGGAGGATTATGTTCCCCCTTACAATGCGACGGTGGTGAACCGGCTGCTCCGGGACGGAGCGATCCTGATCGGCAAAACCAACATGGATGAGTTCGCCATGGGGTCGTCCACCGAAAACAGCGCCTTTGGGCTGACCCGGAATCCTGCGGACCCCGACAGGGTCCCGGGGGGGTCCAGCGGCGGGTCGGCAGCAGCCGTCGCCGCTGGGGAAACGGTGGCGGCTATCGGCACCGATACGGGGGGATCCATTCGACAACCCGCCTCTTTCTGCGGAATCGTGGGCATGAAACCCACCTACGGAAGGGTTTCCCGCTACGGTCTCATTGCCTACGCCTCGTCCCTCGACCAGGCAGGGCCCCTGTGTCGCAGCGTGGAAGACTGCGCCCTGTTGCTCAACACCATCTGCGGGCACGACCAAAAAGACACCACATCGCTCGACGCGCCCAAGCCCGACTACTTGCAATCACTGAACCAGGACCTGGAAGGCATTCGTATCGGTCTGCCCAAGGAGTATTTCATCGAAGGGATAGACCCGGCCATCAGGGAAAAGATCATGCAGGCGGTCTCACGCATGGAACAACACGGCGCCAGCGTTATTGAAGTGTCCCTTCCCCACACCCGTTATGCCATCAGCACCTATTATCTTATTGCTACTGCGGAGGCCAGCAGCAACCTGGCCCGTTACGACGGCGTCAAATACGGCTTCAGGCCATCCGATTCCATAAAAGACATTATTTCCATGTACCACTCCACGAGAAGCAGGGGGTTCGGCCGCGAAGTCAAACGGAGGATCATGCTCGGCACCTATGTCCTGTCGGCGGGATACTACGACGCGTACTATCTGAAGGCCCAGAAGGCCAGGACCCTGATCAGGGACGATTTTCGAAAGGCCTTTGAGCAGGTGGACTGCCTCATGAGCCCCGTGTCGCCCTGTGTCCCTTTCAAGCTCGGCGAAAAGGCCGGTGATCCCCTCCAGATGTATCTTGTGGACATCTACACGGTTTCGGCCAATCTCGCAGGCGTTCCGGCCGTCAGCATCAACTGCGGCGAAGTGGAATCCCTTCCCGTGGGCCTGCAGATCACCGGCAGGCCCTTTGATGAAGCGATGCTCATCCGCGTAGCCCATGCCTATCAGCGGATTTCAGGGAGTGACGCCTAATGGAATTCGATACCATCATATGTTTTGAAGTGCATGCGGAACTCAGCACGAAAACAAAACTGTTCTGTAACTGTGCCGTCGATTACGAAGCCCCTCCCAACCACCAGATCTGTCCCGTGTGCACGGGACAGCCGGGCTCCCTCCCGGTATTGAACGAGAAGGCCCTTGAATACTGCATCCGTGCGGGACTGGCGCTGAACTGCTCCATCAGCCCGCACGCCCGCTTTGCCCGCAAGAACTATTTCTACCCGGACCTGCCCAAGGGTTATCAGATCTCCCAGTACGAAGAACCCCTTTGTGAAGACGGCTACCTTGAGATTTCAGGTCTTGACAACCGGCCCTACCCCGTGGGCATCAAACGGATCCACCTCGAAGAAGACGCGGGCAAGCTGGTGCATGACTCCAAGTCCTTTGAATCCGCAGATCACAGTTTTGTAGATTACAACCGGGCGGGCATTCCCCTGATAGAAATCGTCTCCGATCACACGCGAAATCCGGTTAGATCACTCCAGGAGGCCAGGACCTACCTGGAAAAGATGAGGCAGACCCTCCGCTATATCGGTGTGAGCGACTGCATCATGGAAAAGGGACAGTTCAGGTGCGACGTCAATATTTCGCTTAGACCGAAAGAGAGCCTCCAATTCGGCAATCGTACGGAAATCAAAAACATGGCCTCTTTCAGGTTTGTCCTTGAGGCTCTTGAATACGAGATCGACAGGCAGAGCGAAATCCTGAAGTCGGGGGGAGAAATATCCCAGGAGACGCGTCTTTTCGATGAGGCCAAAAGGATCACCCTGCCGATGCGCAGCAAGGAAGATGCCCCGGACTACAGGTACTTTCCTGATCCTGACCTGGTGGAACTGGAGATCAGCAGGTCAAGCGTGGGACAGATACGGCAGGCAATGCCCGAACTACCGGATCAAAGAGTTGACAGGCTTATCGAGGTGTACGACATATCAAAAAATGACGCCGCTATCCTGACGAAGGACCACCAGGTGGCGGAATACTTTGAGAGCTGCGTCCCCTATTGCCACTCGAGCAGGAAACTCTGCGCCTGGATAGCCAAGGATCTTTTCCGACTTCTCAATGAAAAGGCCATCCCCATGGAACAGTGCCCGGTTAACCCGCCGGATTTCGGGCGGTTGGTGGACCTCATGGATTCAGGAGAGATAACGGAAGGTATCGGCCGGATGATCCTGGAAGAGATGTTTGAGACCGGGAAGAGCCCCGAGGCCATCATTGAGGAAAAGGATTTGAGGCCCATCCAGGAGGGCGGGATTCTCGAAGACCTCATCGAAGACGTCATCGCCCAGAACCCGGACAGCGTTCAAAAAATCAGCCAGGGCAGCCCCGAACCGGTGAACTTTCTCATCGGCCAGGTCATGCGAAAGACCAAAGGCAAGGCCAATCCCAAGAAGGTCAAGGAGATCATTCAGGAAAAACTGCGTCCCGCCGCAAATACCCTATGATCTCCCTGCAGGCCGTGTTTGTCCCTCCCTTCCTCTCACGCACGTAGTCCCGGGCGCGTTGCGCCACCGCTTCCCTGGGCTTCGGCGCCCGGAGGTTCTTGACCAGGGCCTTGACCAGTTCTCGCCAGTCCCTGACCTGCTCCACCAGTCCCCATTGCAGGATCTCTTCCCCCACCCACAGAAAATGTTCCCAATAGGGTCCTATAGAGGGGACGACCCCCTGCCCGACGGCCTCGAGAAAGTTCTGTCCACCGCAGGGCTTGAGCGTCCCCCCCACAAATGCGGCCCGGGCAAGGCCGTAGGCCGCGGAAAGCTCGCCAAAGGTATCCCAAAGGACAACAGTGCCGCGTGCTACGGTCCCCCTGGCTTCAGACCGCAACATCCAGTTCAGGCCGGATCCTGACAGAATCTTTTTCCAGGACTTGATCCTGTGCATGTGGCGCGGGAAAACACCTGCCACCGTGTCCGGCAAGGATGCGGTCAGGGACTTCAAAACCTTCAACACAACGGCTTCTTCCTCTTTTCTCACCGAACCCAGCACCAGGAACGGCACGTCTTCCGGCACCATCCAGCGAAGGGGATTGGCCTGGGCGGACCCGTCAGGGTCAAATGCCATCCTGTCAAACTTGATGTTGTGCATCTGTCCCACGCGCTCGGGCCCGAAGAGAGTTCCGAAACGGTCTGCATCCGCCGCGGACACGGCAAAGATTTTCTCCGGCCGCACCTCGCGCCAGAAGCGTTTCAAAAACCTGTAAGACTTGAGGCTCTTCGGGGAAAGCCGGCCGTTCAGGATGAGCACGGGGAGCGACATTTTCCTCGCGACAGCCAGGAGACCCGGCCAGATCTCCGTTTCGAGAAGGACCACGAGGCGGGGTTTCCATGCCCCCACTGCACGGTGCATCAGGGAGGGCCTGTCAAAGGGGAAGCAGGCGATCTCCACGGCGTCCCGGTGGGACGGCGCCATCTTTGCCAGACCCTTTTTCAGGATGGCCAGACCTTGGGAAGTGGCTGATGTCACAAGAACTTTCGGAGTACACGAAGGGTCGAATCCTGAGATGATCTCCAGGGCCAGGTAGGCCTCACCCCCCGATGAGGCCTGCATCCACACATCCACCGGTCCTTCTGGGCCCTCCTTGACAAGGCGCTCTCGCCAGCCCTCGCGAAGCCGGGGAAACGCATACAGACCCGGGGCGACAGTGGCCCAGGCCAGGCCATAGAGGCCCAGCAGAAAACGCGTTTTGGTTTCAAGCTGCATTGCTTTTCTTGTCCATGGTTTCCTTGATGAGGCCACACCGAGCAGGCTGACCCGTTCAACGAACTATAGGCAAGCCGTGCCGGAAGGTCAAGAATCAATCCCATAC
Organism: Desulfatiglandaceae bacterium; assembly: GCA_049282265.1. GTDB lineage: Bacteria > Desulfobacterota > DSM-4660 > Desulfatiglandales > Desulfatiglandaceae > CAYUCJ01. Next base: position 36,543 of record JBAPTR010000113.1, read on the forward strand.
TGCTTTCACCACTACTTTTTTCTTAGCCGCAGACTCACGCAGTCGAACGCGGACAACTGCAAAAGCCTTTTGTCCGGACGACTAGTCCGGACAAGAACTGTCATCGCGGGAAGCAATAGACCCTCATTATTCCATTGTTAAAAGCCTCAAATTAGATTAAAAATAATGGAGGTCCCCATTGCAAACCTCGGGGCACCTTGCGTTGAATTGTGTCTTAAAGCAAACGACAGGCTGAAAAACCATGCACCCTTCCTCCTATAACTCGATGGCAGACAACCGTTACGGAAAGGGCGTCAGGATTACCCTTCTGGGCTCCGGGGTCAATCTGTTTCTTGTTTTTATCAAGTTCACGGCCGGCCTTGTGGGGAACAGCCAGGCCCTGATGGCCGATGCCATCCACTCCCTGTCGGACCTGTTCACCGACGCCTTCGTCCTTTTCGGTCTGCACTTTGGGCGGAAGGCCCCAGATGAAACACACCACTTCGGTCATGCACGCCTCGAAACCCTGGTTTCCTCCATCATAGGCATAATCCTTTTGGGGGTAGGAGGTTACATGGGATTTAAGGCTGGATGGAGTATCTACTTTCACAACGCATACCACCCCAGCTGGCTGGCCTTTTCAGTGGCCGTCGTCTCCATCATTTTTAAGGAGGCCCTCTACCACTACACCATTGCCATTGGACGGCGAATCAAGAGTGCCTCCGTCGTTGCCAACGCCTGGCACCACCGGTCGGACGCCCTGTCATCCGTGGCCGTGGCCCTGGGAATAGCCGGAGCCAAGATCCGTCCGGGATGGTACATCCTTGATGCATTTGCCGCCCTGGTGGTCTCTCTGTTGATCATCGGGGCCGGCTCCGAGATATTGTGGAAGGCCCTGAGAGAATTGACCGACACGGCTCCAATGCCTGACGTCCAGAAGAGAATAAGGGACTGCGCCGCGGACGTCGAAGGCGTGCTCGATGTCCACGACCTGCGGGCCCGCTCATCCGGCGGCCTTTTCCTGATGGAACTCCACGTGGTGGTGGACGGTGGCCTGACTGTGACACAGGGACACCGGATAGCCAAAGAAGTGGAGGCCTGTCTCGTCCAAGAATTGGGGAATGTGGGAGAAGTAATTGTTCATGTTGATCCGGCCTTGTTGGAAGGGGGCAAAGAGAGGGAAATCTTGGGATGAAAACCTTATCGGGAGAGGGGTGGAAAAATACGGTGGTGAGTACCCGGGAAGTTCTCTCAAAGATCAGGCCCGGCATGAGCATTTTCCTGAGTACGGGGGTGGCTGAACCCAGGACACTGGTCCAGGACCTGATGGCTTCGGAAAAAGGCAACATCCAGGATCTTGAATTGGTTCAGCTCGTCAGCCTGGGCCAGGTAGTCTCATCTCAAGAACGCTATACCCCGCGCTTTCGTCTAAAGACCTTTTTTGCCGGGTGGATAGCCAGTGAGGCCATAACTGAAGGCCGTGTAGACCTGATTCCCAGCAGGTTTTCAAAAATCCCCCGGCTCATCGAATCCGGGACCATCCGGATCGATGCGGCTTTTGTCCAGATCACCCCCCCGGACAGCGCGGGATATTCGAGCCTGGGGATGGCCATCGATGTGGCCCGCCAGGCCATGGAACAGGCGACCCTCGTGGTGGGAGAAATCAACAAGGACGCACCCCGCACCCTGGGGGACACCTTCGTTCACATAAACGATTTCGATTACCTTGTTGAGGCAAAAGAGCCGCCCATCTATTTCCCCCGGTGGCCGGTGGACGAGGTCTTTGAAAAACTCGGCGCCAACGTGGCGCCCCTGATCCGGGACGGATGCTGTATCTCCTTCTCCATCGGTCCCCTTTTTGAGTCCCTGGCCCATCACCTGGTCCACAAGCATCACCTGGGAATTCACTCCCAGTTTTTTACCGATGCCCTGATGGACCTGGTCAAGAGCGGTGCCGTGACCAACCGGAAGAAGGGAATCTTCAAGGGAAAATGCCTGGCAGCCTATGCCCTCGGGAGCCCCGAACTCATGCGCTGGCTGCACCGCAACCCCCTGGTGGAGTTCCAGGGGATCGACGTGGTAGCTGATCCCAAGCGAATCGGAAGCAACGACCATTTCACCCTGATCCTGCCCGCCCGCAAGATCGATCTCACTGGAGGCATCGCCCTTCATACCGGCAGAGGGAATGTGACGGCAGGGCCCGGTGAGGCCCAGGAATTCCTTACGGGGGCATCTTTTTCCGCAGGCGGGCGAACGTTGGTAGCCCTGCCGAGCAGGAATTTGAAGGCTGAATCCAACATTTTGCTCTCCGTGGAAGATCTTCCCAATCAACTCTCCGCCAGGGAATCCCTTGACCTGGCCGTGACGGAATACGGTGTGGCCTCCCTCACCGGAAAGACCATCCGGGAGCGAGCGCTCGCCCTGATCGACATCGCCCATCCCGATGACCGTGAGAATCTGGTCAGGATCGCAAAAGAAAACCATCTCCTGTTTCCCGAGCAGATCTACCTGGCGGAATCAGGGCACTTCTATCCTGAAGAACTCACTTTTACTCAAACCTTCAAGGGAAGTCAGACCGTCCGCTTCCGACCCATCAGGCCTTCCGACGTGGACGAGATGCGACGCCTTTTTTATCGATTCTCCGATGAAGGCGTCTATTACCGCTATTTCTCACCCATCAAGACCATGCCCCATGCAAAGATGCAGGAATACGTGAACGTGGATTACCGCAACACCATGTGCATCATCGGGCTGGTCGGGGAACCCGGCGAGGGACGCATTATTGCGGAAGCAAGGTATGTGCGCATTCCGGGCAGTTTTTTTGCCGACATGGCCTATGTGGTTGACGAGGACTATCAGGGCCGGGGAATCGCAACATTTCTCTTCATGACATTGATCAAGATTGCAAAAAGCCGCGACATCGGCGGACTGCAGGCGGACGTACTCGCCACCAACAAATCCATGCTCAAGGTATTTGAAAAGGCCCCTTACCCCGTAAAGGCCGTGCTGGACAGCGGCATTTATCAGTTGAAAATCCCGCTCTCCGAAAAAATCGCCCCCGAGTAGGTTCAAAACCCATGTGTCTATTGCTCATAGCGCAGGATCAGCATCCCGTGTACAGGTTGGTCCTGGCCGCCAACCGGGACGAATATTATGATCGGTCCACAAAAGTGGCCGCGTTCTGGGAAGATGCCCCCCAACTCCTTGCAGGGCGGGATCTTAAGGCAGGCGGGACCTGGCTGGGTATCACCCTTTCCGGAAAACTGGCGGCCCTCACCAATTACCGCAACCCGGCAGACGCTAAGGCTCATGCGCCCTCTCGCGGCAATCTGGTTTGTGAATTCCTGAAAGGAACCGAACCGGCCAGGAGCTATCTTGGAAACCTCTCCGGGAAACCAGATCGTTACAATGGCTTCAACCTCATCGCCGGATCCGTTGACGAACTCTTCTGGTATTCCAACAGGGGCGGAAAGATAAGCCGTCTCTCAAAGGGCCTCTACGGGTTGAGCAACCACCTCCTGGACACACCCTGGCCCAAGGTCGAAAAGGCCAAGGACGGTCTGAAGCGTTTGCTCTCATCCGGGGACGAACTGAAGCCTGAAGACCTTCTTACACTGCTCCAAGACCGGAGACGACCACCAGACAAGGATCTCCCTCAAACGGGAGTAGAAATAGCATGGGAAAGGATTCTGGCTCCCATCTTCATTTCCAGCTCTACCTACGGGACCCGTTCTTCAACCGTCATTCTGGTGGACAGAAAAGATAGGGTACTGTTCACGGAAAGGACCTTCCATTCCGGCGGGGATGATTTCAGGGATATACGCTACCGGTTTCGGCTTTATCCCTCTTCGTGACTTAAGCAGCATCAATCTTCGAAGCATACCTCGATAGTGAACCCCCCTTTGTCCGTGGAAAAGGGAATGGCTATGATGGGACGGTTGGTCATATGGGTCAGCTGGTGATTCTTTCCCATGACCACGGTGGGGATAGCCGCCTTCAGGGATTTGCCTATCTCTTCCAGTTTCTTCCTGGCGTGGCCGGAGATCATGTTGGAGATTTCACCGACGGCATCCACGATCTCGTCGTTCAGGGTTTTCATCTCTTCTCCGAACATCTTCGAGAAAACATCCAATATGCATGCCTCTGTAAAAGTAACCGAAACGGTCCCTCTCGCCTCTCCGGTTAATCCGATTATTCCGGTCACATCCCCTTTGGCAACGCGATCATGTTTGACATAAGGCTTACCGGGTGTTACCGCCGTTGAAGATACCGTATTGAGCACATGAATGGCACCTTCAACGAACGGGTTAATGATTTTTGCGTCCATAAAGCCTCCGCAGGATGAGCATATCTTTTTCGCATGCTATGTCATAAAGATCTCTAAATCGGATATACTTTTTGCAACAGTCGTGCCAGTTGAACTCTGTCAAATCCTTATGACTCCGTGCAAATGCTTCCTGTTCGGCCGCAGACTCACGCGGACAAACGCGGACCCGGCTTCGCTTATGGCTTCGCCGCGACAACCACATGCAAAATCCTTTTGTCCGGATGACCTGTCCTGACAAAATTGGTCATCGCTTCGCGAGAAAATCCTTTCCCTTGCCCGGAGGGCAATGGTTGTTGATCGACGGCCAGGCCTGCCTAGTAGGTCCGGAAGATCATACGGGGTCGGCCGCAGATCAACGTCTGCGTGATGCTGCGACCAATGCTTCCCTGGGAATTCCTAAAAGACGGCAAAAGTCTATAATTCAAGAAAAAACGATTCAAGACAATTTTTTGACGCCTGACGGATAATGCTTTGATTAGTAAAGTACTGGATCAAGAAGGACGGGGCGTCCGAATAAGCCTTAAGGCCAACCGAACGCTGTGAGACTATCGAGAATATAAAAAACTGTGAGGAGCACCATAACGGTGATCGCCGCGTAATCGGCCCTTGCCATCTGCATCTCGTTCATGTTGGTCCTGGGCCCGCTTCTGAAGCCCCTGGCCTCCATGGCAACGATCAGATCGTCGGCTCTACGAACGAAAGACAAGACCAGAGGAACCAGCAAACCTGCCGCTGCCCTGGTTCTCCCGACAGGTCCTCCGGATCTGAAGTCGGCACACCGGGCTTTCTGGGCATCTTTGATTCGTTCCAGTTCTTCAAGAAATGTGGGCACGAACCGCAGCGCTATGGAGACCATCAGGGCCAGGTCATGGGAGGGAACACCAATTTTCTTCAAGGGCCGCAGGAGTTTCTCCAACCCACTCACGAGTCCTGAAGGGAAGGTCGTCGCGGTGAGGATGGAGGATCCCCATATGAGGAGGGAAAACTGCCACACCACGGTTAGGCCTCTGTATAAACCTTCAAGGGTAAGGGAAAACGGGCCCCAGGAAACGGAAGCAATGTGCACACCCTCTCCAAAAAACAGGTGAAGGAAAAGGAAAATCAAGAGAAAAAAACGGACGGGTCTGAGGGAAATGATGAGATGTCGGAAAGGCAGACCCGATGCACCGACTGCAAACAGGATCAGAAGGGTGATCAGCATCAGTGAAGGGATTTCTCCCCAAAGGATGAGGACACTCATCACGATAGTTGAAACAATCTTGACCCGCGGGTCCAACCGGTGAATAACGGAATCACCTGGAAAATACTGTCCTAAATGTACCATTCAGATTCACGCTTCCGATGCCTTTCCCTCAATCAGTGAGAAGATCTGGGCACAGGCATCGTCCAAAGTCAGTGATTCCGCAATGATGTCCAGACCCATTCCCTTCAGTCGACACAGCAGTTCCGTCACTCTCGGCGCGCCCAGACCCAGTTCTTTCAGCCAAGCAATCCTCGTCAAAACCTCCGCCGGCTTTCCTCTCTGGATGATCTTGCCGCCGTTCATGACAAAGATTTCATCTGCATCAACGATTTCCTCCATGTGGTGCGTCACATGGATAATGGCAATGCCCTCCTGATGGAGCTTCTTCAATACCCGGAATACGATCATTCTCGCAGAGGGATCCAGATAGGCGGTCGGCTCGTCAAGGGCGATGTACTTGGGATGCATGGCCAGGACGCCGGCAATGGCCACGAGCTGTTTTTCGCCGCTCGAAAGGGTGTGAGGTGGACGTTTTGCATATTTTTTCATGCCCACGAGGTCCAAGGCCGTGTCGACCCGCTCTCTTATTTCCAAGGGAGGCAATCCGAGATTGCCGGGCCCGAAGGAGACGTCCTCCTCCACGGTGGTTCCCACGATCTGGGTGTCCGGATTCTGGAAGACCATTCCCACCATCCGCCTGATCTCTCGGAGCGACCCGGTATCCCTCGTACGCATACCGTCCACCAGCAGTTCCCCCTTGTCAGGGAGGAGCAATCCATCCAGATGCCGCAGCAGGCTGCTCTTCCCGCACCCGTTTGGCCCGATGATCGCCACGTAAGTCCCTTCCAGGATCTCCAGACTAATGTCCTTTAGGACCGGATCACCGCTCTTTTCATATTTGAAAATCAAACCCCTGGCTTCAATCATCTTTCCGCCCTCACACCCGGATATATGCATCCAGTTTTCTGGAAATGAGAGTTGCCGAGACGATCTTCACACCATCACCGATCAGGAACGGGAGGGCGCCCACTGCAACGGCCTTCCCCAATCCCAATTTTGCCACCAGCGAGAGCTGAGGCACACCGAGGAGATAAATGAGAAGGGTTCCCACCGCCATGCTGAGGGCAAGATGGATAGAGGAAGGCTTTTTGAGCAGTTCATTCCATTTGCCGATAAGGTAGGCCGCTGGAATGAACCCGATGAGGTAGCCTCCGGTGGGCCCGAACAGGATCCCTAACCCTCCCTTGCCGCCTGCAAAAACAGGAAGGCCGATGATCCCGATGGTGATATAGACCACCTGGCTCAGGGCGGCCAGCCTTCCTCCCAGGAGGGCCCCGGCCAGGTACAGGAACAGGGTCTGCAAGGTAATGGGCACGGGCGGAATGGGCACCATGATGTACGCGCCCACCGCTGTTCCCGCTCCGAAGAGGGCCGCGTAGACGAGTCCACGCAGAGAAGATGGGTTTGATTTCGTTTTTTCATTTTCCATGTATTTGAATGTCACCTGAATATATCTTCCGACGTTCTCCATTTTTTTCTTGAATGATCAAGGCACCGTCCCGGTCCAGTTCCACGGCCCGTCCCCGACAGGTGGCGTCTATCATGCGCACCGTGACCTCCTTTCCAAGGACGACCGCCAGTTCTCTCCACCGCTTTTCAACAGACCCGAAACCCGAGCTGAGGAAGTTCCTGTAGTGTTCCTCAAAGCGCCTGAGGAATTCTTTCAACAAAGCGACCCTGTCGAAAGTGCGACCGGTCTCCAGGTAGACGGATGTGCCGATTTCTTTGAGCTCATCGGGAAACTTCCTGGTGTTCACATTGATCCCGACGCCCACCACCACATGATGGATGGCATCCATCTCCATGCTGCTCTCGGTGAGGATGCCGCAGATTTTTCGACCGTTGACCAGGATGTCATTGGGCCATTTGATGGCGGGCTTCAAGGGGGTGAGCGCCATAAAGGCTTCGGCCACGGTTACACCGGTTAACAGGGTAATCTTGGGCGCCTCATTGGGAGGCAGCTTGGGCCTCAGGATGAGGGAGGCATAGATACCCGCCTTGCGGGGTGAAAACCAGTACCTGCCCCTCCTGCCCCTTCCCCCTGTCTGTTTTTCCGCCACCACCAGGGTGCCTTCCGGGGCGCCCTTAACGGCCAGGTCTCTGGCCTTCCGGTTGGTGGAATCCATCTCTCCTTCGTAAACAATGCCCTGCTTGCCGAAAACGCTCGTATCAAGCCCTTCTCCGATTTCCGCTGGCAGGAGCATTTCCGGAATCTCCGAGAGTACATAGCCCTTGTTTGGTGTTGATTGGATCACATAGCCCTCTTGCCTCAGCCTGGAGATCTGTTTCCAGACGGCGGAGCGTGAAATGCCCATTCGGTTGCTCAGGGTCTCTCCTGAGATCCAATCGCCCTGCTGCTCCCTCAGATATTTGAGTACATCATCTTTCGTTGTCATGAGAGATTCCCTTCCAGATCGGCTTTATTACCACTTTTGCTCACCATTGTCAACCTATCCAATCAAAAGGGTCTACAATCTCGGCCCGCGCCAAACAAGAAGAGCCAGCCGGGTGTTTTCCGACTTGCTCTTTTCAATTTCTATGGTCGGGACGCGGGGATTTGAACCCCGGACCCCCTGAACCCCATTCAATTAATCCTACGTGTCAACAGAATCTCAACATATCAATATCACTACGTATTTCAAACAATCTGATTTTCTACGCCAGGCAAAAAGAATGTGCATAAGTTGCATAAAGTCGCCTATTTTTCATACCGTCGGCAGGTGGGGGAACACATAGTGAACACAGAAACAGAATCTCAAACTGCTGGAATCAAGATGATTCATAGGGAGTTATAACACCGGAAGCAGAGCGTGTGTGTGTCAGACCCCCTTTATCCCTCTGGGTACCGAGGGCAAAAATACCCCCAAATCGCCCAAACCCAAACCCGGCAATGTATCCGGTTGATGTGATGGCCGGGCAGCAGTTCGCCGGTGTTGATGATTCGATAATGGGAGGGACATATTTTATTCATTTTTGCCCCACGCTGCCCCCTTTCACACATACACGCATGACAGCTTGTGCGTGTGTGAGAGGTTCCAAAATGGCAAATAAATCGGAAAATCCCTTCCGAGTGGCCAAATATTATTTCTCGAATCGATTCGAGATTTTTGTTGAAACACGGTGAGTGTGTAATAACTCCCCTAAACAGTGCCCGGGCATTTAAAACGTAACAATCTTGAAACTCCTCTAACACAGTCCCATTAATGTTCCTACCTGCTCTGGTGTCTGTGCAATCCTCCACAAGTTGAGATCAAAAAACCTTGAAAAATACCCCGAAAATAGGTGAAATATAGCAAACCCCAAAAATGGGACAACATGCTAAGGTAGAGA
>JBAPTR010000114.1:0-2014 GCA_049282265.1 Desulfatiglandaceae bacterium
GCTTCGTGTTGGTCATACTTACCTTTTTGGCTACCATCGGCTTATCGGTCACGGTCATTCTCCTTTCTTTACCATTATTGATGGAATCGTAAAAAGTCCGTCCGTGGACTTTTTACTGACGGAAACCGAAAAGCGTGGTTTTCGGTTTCCTTACAAATCAACGGGTTAGACTGCAACCCATTGATTTGCGTGCCCGTCCATGGGCACGATGATGACTTTTTACAAAGTCATCAATATTGGCAGCCAAGGAGAAAAAATGGCCCTGAGCACCCAGCAGCACCAACGCATCGACGAAACCCTGCAATCCCAAGGATACACCGACTACAAATGGATCGACCCCCAACGCATCATCGTTGCTCAGTGGGTGCGCATGAAGTGCATGTTTGGCTGTGATGAGTACGGCCACGGCGGCGCCTGTCCCCCCAACACGCCGTCCGTGACCGAATGCGATCGCTTTTTCAAAGAATACAACGATGCCATCATCCTGCACTTTGAAGGCAAAATGAAAAAACCCGAGGACCGCCATGCCTGGTCTGCCAAGATCAATACCAAACTAGTCAAGTTGGAACGGGCCGTATTCCTGGCCGGCTTCGAACGTGCCTTCCTGCTCTTTATGGACTCATGCTGCTTTTGCAAAGAGTGCAGCGGCAACCGCGAAACCTGTTCCCAGCCGCGCATGGCCCGCCCGGCCCCTGAGGCCATGGCCGTGGACGTCTATTCAACCGTGCGCGGGTTCGGATTCGAAATCAATGTGCGCACCGACTACGACCAGAAAATGGACCGCTACGCCTTTCTGATGGTGCATTAGAAAACAGGAACGCCATGCCCCTTCTCTTGTCAAGTTTGAATCACTTTCTTCATTTGCCCGAATTCTTCCTTCGTAATCTCTCCCCGGGCAAAGCGCTCCTTGAGGGTTTCCAAGGCCCTGGAACTATCGGAGTCACCGCTCCCCCCCTTGGTCCTGCCCTGCGCAAGGAGTTTGATAAGAAAAACCACACCGACGATAATAAGGCCCCAAAAAAGCAACATGGGGATGAACCCCCACCATCCACTGCCCCAGCCGCCCATCATTCCCGGCCCCATGCCCCAGCCACCACCGTAGCCGCCATAGGCAAAAGCCATTCGCGATGATAATGCCAGGAAAAACATGGGGAAAAAACTGAATCCACCAATCCTCAAATATTTCTTTGTCATTTTCTTTCTCCTTCTTTTTTCATGCGAGTCATCCTCACATCTTTACTTCATGAAAGAAGCAAGATCTGGGCCATGAGAGAAATATCTGGTTATTTTATTGAAATGACTATATTTTTCTGATCCTGACAGTCGAGAATCAGATCAGTGAACCATTGAAGCGGATATTTTCTATCCGCCCAAAGATGATGGCTTTGTAAAAAGTCATCATCGTGCCCATGGAGGGGCACGCAAATCAATGGGGTGCATTGCAACCCGTTGATTTGTAAGGAAACCGAAAATGACACTTTTCGGTTTCCGTCAGTAAAAAGTCCAAGGACGGACTTTTTACGATTTCATCAAAGATGATTCAAGCGGGAGGGTACCGAAGATGAGGGGAAAAAGCAGCTACAAGGGAGGTCGGCTTCTTGGGGTCCGAGCATAACGGTTGAAAGTGTCTGAAAAAGAGTATCAGGTTCTCCTCCCATTCGTTGCTAATAGGCTGCCGCTTATAAACCAGCTCTTGCAAAGTCATCACGGTTAGAACGTGAAGACTTTATCGGCCTCACGGGCCAGCTCGTAGAGGTCGTCCATCCAGCCTATGGGGCAGGAGCTTGATCCCACCAGACCGTGGGATTTCATACAGACCCCTCAGACGTAAAAGTCGCCTTCGAACTTGTTTATCTGCTCCATGACATCATAGTCATCACTTTTACACTGTTCGAAGAGGACGCCCTTTCCAAGCATGAAGACACTGACATCGTCCCCTTTTTCCACTCCCACATTAGCCAACCTCATGGCGTTATAAATAGTTTCTGCGTCATCACTGGTGATAATAAAAACA
>JBAPTR010000115.1:0-27650 GCA_049282265.1 Desulfatiglandaceae bacterium
GCCGGATTCAGTCCCATTTCGAGAGAAATTTCCTTAATATATTTCCCTGTAATCCCCTTTAAATACCAGAACAAGTCGTGGACAGATTCAACCTCGGCCAGGGTGATCAATCTCTGAGGCAATGAGGCCGTATATTTCAGCTCTTTTTCAGATACCTGAAAAAGGTACCGCACCCACACGGATTCATGGCGGCCACCAGCATGAAGTTTGAGGGGTATGTGACCGTTGAACTTGCCCGGGCGATGGTCACCCGTCCGTCTTCCATGGGCTGACGCAGCACTTCCAGTACGTTTTTCTTGAATTCGGGCAACTCATCAAGGAAGAGGACGCCGTTATGCGCCAGGCTCACCTCTCCCGGCTTCGGGTTCTGACCTCCGCCAATCAGTCCTGCGTCTGATATGGTATGGTGTGGGGCCCTGAACGGGCGGAAGGAGATCAGACCCCTGTCTTTCGGCATGAGGCCCATCACACTGTAGACCTTTGAGGTTTCCAGAGATTCCTGAAAATTGAGGGCCGGCAGAATAGTGGACAACCGTTTGGCAAGCATGGTCTTTCCTGATCCGGGTGGTCCGATCATGATCAGGTTATGCCCCCCCGCCGCGGCAATTTCCATGGCCCGCTTGACATTTTCCTGCCCCCGGACATCCTCGAAATCGAATTCATAGCTGAATGGGTCAAGATCCCTGTTGATTTCCGCCTCGAAAGGACTTATTTTTGAGAGGCCTTTCAGGCTTTCCACGACCTGGAAAAGTGCTCCAGCAGGATAAATCTCGATGCCATCGACCACGGCCGCCTCCGAAGCGTTCTCAAGGGGTAGAAAAATACCCTTCAGGCCCAGGTCCTTTGCCGTGATGGCCATGGGCAAGGTTCCCTTGACCGGCCTGATCATGCCGTCAAGGGCCAGTTCACCAAGGAAGAGGTAATCTTTGCACGTGGTTTGATCAATCAGGTCTGTGGCTGCAAGAATGCCCAGGGCCATGGGTAAATCGAAAGCGGATCCTTCTTTCCTGATGTCTGCGGGCGCCAGGTTTACGGTAATTCGATCCGATGGAAAGTGGTAGCCGGAGTTTTTGATGGCTGCCTTCACACGTTCCTTGCTCTCCCGGACGGCCCCTTCAGGGAGGCCAACCGTTGCAAAAGTCGGCAGCCCTTGGGCAATATCAACCTCGACCTCAACGACGTATGCGTCAATACCAATGACAGCACTGGAGAGGATTTTTGCCAACATAGAATTTGTGCCTCGGAATAATTAACCTTTACATCTATCACAAGTGATGGTAAAAAGTAAAGTTTAATATAAAGATACGGCAATGATTTCACTGGATGTCATCAGCACTCCCGGAACGGGCATGCAAATCAGTAGCGGGCAGTGATTATTAGGGCCAGGTGACCGGCATCTTAGACATAAGGAGATACATATGGCAAGAATTACTGTTGAGGATTGTTTGAAACAGGTCAATAACCGTTTTGCTCTCATCCACCTCGCGGCCAAACGTGTTCGTCAGTTGAGAAAAGGCGCCGAGGCCCTGGTTCCTTCAAAAAATCGAGATGTCGTCGTCGCCTTAAGGGAAATAGCCGCCGGTAGGGTTTTCCCGATGACCCCGGAAGAGGTGGAGGCTCTGGAACAGGCACGGCAACAGGCATTGGCTGATGAACTTTCCCAACCTGTCGAAGAAACTGATCCCTCTGAAAAGGAAACCGAGGAGGCAACCCAACAGGAACTGAATCCTGAGGGAATGTAACAATGCACAAGAGGGACTATTACGAAGTCTTAGGTGTGGCCAGGGATGCCGGTGACGATGAGATAAAAAAGGTTTACCGCAAACTCGCCTTGAAATTTCATCCGGACCGAAACCCCGGAGACAAAGAAGCGGAAGAAAATTTCAAAGAAGCCGCCGAAGCCTATGAGGTGCTCAGGGACCAGGAAAAAAGACAGATCTACGATCGGTTCGGTCACGAAGGCCTTAAAGGAACCGGGTTTAGAGGGTTCTCCGGCTTTGATGACATCTTTTCCAGTTTTGGAGACATCTTCGAGGATTTTTTTGGCTTTGGGAGGCAGACAGGTGGCCGACCCCGGGCGCGCCAGGGGACCAATCTCCGGTACGACTTGGAACTGTCCCTGGAGGAAGCATTTTATGGAAAAGAAGAGGAAATCGTCTTCGACAAGCTGGAAAACTGTGAAACCTGTGACGGATCAGGCCTAACTCCGGGCTCTGAACCCCAGATGTGCACCACCTGTCAAGGCAGAGGCCAGGTGATAAGGTCGCAGGGTTTTTTTCAAATCAGTACCACATGCCCGACCTGCCAGGGGCAGGGACGGATTATTCTGGACCCTTGTAAAGAATGTGCCGGACAGGGGAAAATCCGGGTTCAGAAAAAAGTTACGGTCAAGATACCGGCAGGAGTGGACACCGGCTCTCAACTGCGTTTGCGGGGGGAAGGGGAGCCTGGTCAATATGGCGGACCGCCAGGGGACCTTTTTGTTGTGCTTTTTGTGCGAGAGCATGAATTCTATACGCGCGATGGCGATAACCTGGCCTGTCAGATTCCTGTTTCATTTGTTCAGGCGGCATTGGGGGACCGTTTCGAGATACCAGTGCTGGAGGGTGAAGAAGGTTTTGAACTGGAAGTCCCAAAGGGTACACAGCCTGGAGACGTGATCAGGGTCAAGGGGAAGGGAATGCCCAGGCTGAGAGGCACCCGCACCCGAGGTGATCTTTTTGCAAAAATTCTTGTCAAAATACCTAGGAATCTCAATCAGCAACAGCGGGAAATACTGGAAGCATTTGCCGAGACGCAAGATCTCAAATTGACGGAAAAGAAAAAGAAAGGGAAGCATTTCTGGAAGAAAATAGCGAATTAATGGTTTTCTAGAGCCGTCACGGTGGTTGTTTTCTCTTTACATCCCCTTGTTTTTCTGGTAATAAAAACTGTTTTTAAGGAGTGTAAATATAACAATGACGACAGAGAAGAAAAAAGAGTATTATCGAAAATTTCTGAACGAGCGGTTGGATGCCCTGCTTCATGAGGCAAACAAGACCGTCACGGGAATGACCGACCAGGGTGATAATTTTCCCGATCCGACCGACCGTGCTTCCATGGAATCAGATCGGAACTTCACGCTTCGCATTAGGGACAGGGAAAGAAAACTCATCGTAAAGATCAAGGAAGCTCTCGATAGACTTGAAAATGGAACCTATGGTATTTGTGATGAATGCGGAGAAGATATTTCCGACCAGCGACTCAAGGCTAGACCTGTCACCACATTGTGCATTGACTGCAAAAAGAAACAGGAATCTGAAGAAAGATTGAAGGGTTTGTAACGGATATCACATCCATTACCTTGTCAAGAAGCACATAGCCGGCGCATGGGTCATGCCCGGTTTTTTTTTCTGAAAAACGCGGCGTTCGGGATGAGGTCGGCCACTTGGTCAATTTTCTTTGGCAAGCCGCTTATCTTTGACTCCCACTGAGCGGGAGTTTTTCAAGGCTTAACAAATGCCTCAAGGACAAAGAAAAAAATCAAGGCACGGCGCCAAGCGGCAAAAGAAGCATGATCAGGTTATCACCAGCCACATCAATGCTGATTTTGATGCATTGGGTTCCATGATAGCGGCCGAAAAACTTTACCCGGGGGCCATCATGGTCTTTCCTGGGTCCCAGGAAAAACACCTGCGAGATTTCTTTCTCCATTCCAGTTCCTATCTCTATGATTTCGTAAAGCTAAAAGATATTGATCTGGGAAAAGTGAAAAGACTTGTCCTGGTGGACACCCGCCAGCGAAGCCGTATAGGAAAATTCGCGACACTGCTTGATCGTCACGGAGTCGATATTCATATCTACGACCATCATGCCGAATTCAAGGATGACATCAAGGGGAATCTGGAGGTTATCCGTCCCACCGGTTCAACGACAGCCATCCTTACCGAAATTCTCAGAAGAAAGGGGATAGGCGTGACAGCCGATGAAGCAACTATCATGTGCCTGGGCATTCATGAGGACACGGGTTCTTTTGCCTTTTCATCGACAACGCCTGAAGACTATGAGGCAGCGGCATGGCTTGCCAGGCAGGGAGCGAATCACAGCACCATCAGCGATATGCTTACCCGCGAACTGACCGCTGAACAAATCTGGCTCTTGAACGATCTGACTCAGTCGGCCTTGACCCGGAACATTAATGGGGTGGAAATCGTTTTTGCAAAGGTCATCAGGGAAAATTACGTGGGCGACTTTGCGGTGCTGGTCCATAAATTCATGGAAATGGAGAATTTGAACGTTGTTTTTGCCCTTGCCCAGATGGAGGATCGAATCTACCTTGTGGCCAGGAGCCGCATACCGGAGGTGAACGTATCGAATATTGCCTTGGCTCTCGGTGGCGGCGGGCACCCCTATGCGGCTTCCGCCACGATAAAGAACAAAACCCTCATACAGGTGGAGCGTTCTCTCCAGGCCCTCCTGAGGAGCAGGACCGAACCGGCTCAGCGGGCGAAGGCCCTCATGACATCTCCCGCCATTCATGTCCTTCCCGGCGCCACGGTCAAGGAGGCTGCCGAATTAATGACCAGATACAATATCAACGTCCTTCTGGTCATGGAGGAAAACGGAAAGCTGAAGGGTTATGTCACCAGACAAACAGTTGGAAAGGCAATTTATTTCGGCCTCAATGATGCCAGCGTCAGCGATTACATGAACATCGATTTTCCCACTGTCCATCTTGAGGCCTCCCTGAAAGAGGTACAGAATCTCATTATCCACAACAAATTGAGGATTCTGCCGGTAATGGAAGGTGAGGATGTTGCTGGTGTCATCACCCGGACGGATCTGCTGAATATCCTCATCGGTGGGCCCTTGATCCCGGAACTGTTTTACGAATCAAAGGATTCTCACGGGTTGCTCAGGAAGAAAAAGATTTCCGCAACCCTTAAGGAAAGGCTGCCCCGAAACATCATCGAAATTCTTAAGAATATTGGTAAAGTTGCTGATTCTCTTGGTTATAATTCATTTCTTGTTGGAGGATTGGTGCGAGATGTTCTTCTCAAGAGGGACAACCTGGACGTGGACATTGTTATCGAGGGAGACGGCATCAAATTTGCGCAAGCGTTCTCAAGACAATTTGGACCCAGGGTAAGAAGCCACAAAAAATTCGGGACGGCCGTCATGATCTTCCCTGACGGTTTCAAGGTGGATATCGCCACCGCCAGGATGGAATATTACGAAACGCCGGCAGCCGCGCCCATTGTTGAAACCAGCAGCCTCAAACTGGATCTCTACCGAAGAGATTTTACCATCAACACTCTTGCCGTAAAATTGAACAGACGAGACTACGGGACCCTTTTGGATTTTTTCGGTGGCCAGAAAGATATCAAGGAAAGGGTGCTCAGGGTCCTTCACAACCTGAGTTTTGTTGAAGATCCCACGCGCATCTTACGTGCCGTTCGATTTGAACAACGGTTTGGTTTCAAAATCGGTAAACTCACACTCGCCCTCATCAAAAATGCCATCAAGATAAACTGCTTCAAAGACCTTTCGGGCCACAGACTCTTTACGGAATTGAAACTCGTTTTGAAGGAAGACAACCCCTTCAAGGCCATAGAAAGGATGGATCAACTGGCTCTTTTCGAAGTCATACACCCCGACATCAGACTGACAGACGACGTTCGCCATGTTTTTGAGGAAATCAGGCGTGTCGTTTCCTGGTACAACCTCCTCTACCTGGAGGAACCCCTGGAAAGCTGGAAGGTTTACTGGCATGGCCTCACCTCGGACCTGGAATTCCGGGCACTGACCCAGTTTGCCGAACGACTGGGAATGCTGGACCAGGAAAACCGGAGGATGATCGCCCAGAGAAAGACCGCCGGCGAATTCCTCGAAAAGCTGTACAAATTCAGCGGCACGCATTATGAACTTCATATTCTGTTAACACCTTACGATACCGAAACCCTTCTTTTTTTTATGGCAAAAGCCACGAGTGAAAAGATCAAGAGATTCATCTCGCTTTATTTTACCAGATTGCGAGGGACACAAACTTTACTGGGCGGCAAAGACCTGCTGGAGATGGGTTTCACTCCCGGACCGAACTTCAAGAAAATCCTGGAAGGGTTGCTTGAGCGCAGGCTGAATGAAGAGGTGAAGACGCGGGAGGATGAGGTGGCGTTTGTGCGTGAGCACTTTCAGGATCTTAAGAGTTGATGGAATCGTAAAAAGTCCATCCATGGGCACGATGATGACTTCTAACGAAGTTGTTTTATTACTGAGGCTCAGGAGGAGGCCCTGACACTCTTTTTCTGGTCCTTCTCCACTTCGTTGCTCATAGGCTGCCCTTTTCGGCATAAATCATTTTTTTACGAAGTCATTGCGTTGATTATTGGAGGAATGACCACGGTATGAAAAAAAGAATTGTGAGCGGCATGAGACCGACCGGAAAAATGCACCTCGGACACCTGCACGGGGCGCTGTTGAACTGGAAGAGACTCCAGAAAGACTATGACTGTTTCTATTTCATTGCCGACTGGCATGCCCTGACCAGTGAGTATGCAAACCCCGACATCATCAAGGAGAGCACCCGGGATATCGTCATGGACTGGATTTCAGTGGGCCTCGATCCGGAGATCTGCACCCTGTTTATCCAGTCCGACATAAAAGAACACGCGGAGTTATACCTGATTTATTCCATGATCACCCCTCTTCCCTGGCTTGAAAGAAACCCCACATACAAAGAGCAACTCAAGGAACTCACTCAACGCAATCTCAATACTTACGGCTTCCTGGGTTATCCGGTGCTCCAGGCCGCGGACATACTCATGTACAAAGCCAACGGTGTACCCGTGGGAGAAGATCAGGCCCCACACGTGGAACTCACCAGGGAAATCGCCAGGCGCTTCAATTTTCTCTATGGGGAGACCTTTCCCGAGCCCGAAGTCATCCTGACCCCCACTTCCAAGCTGTTGGGGTTGGACAGACGTAAAATGAGCAAAAGCTACGGAAATGCCATCAATTTGACCGATACGGAAAAAGAAATCGATGGCAAGGTTATGCGGATGATTACGGACCCCCAGCGGGCGAGGAAGGCCGACCCGGGAAACCCTGATGTCTGCAATGTGTTTTCATTTCATGAAATCTATTCGGAAAAGGATTTGGTGTCCCGCATCAACCGCGATTGTCGTGTTGCTGAGATCGGTTGCGTTGAATGCAAGAGGGCTATGGCCGAAAATCTCAAGAAGGGCCTTGCCCCCATCAGGGCCCGGAGACGCGAACTCGAAGCAGACGTTCGACACGTGGATGACATCATCAGGGAAGGTAACGAACGGGCCAGGTCCATTGCCGCAAAGACCATGGAAACCGTGCGTGAAGTTGTGAAGATTTGATGAGTCCATTGGAAGTCATTAAAGTGCCTATGGAATACGAAGTCAAACTCGAAATCTTTGAAGGACCACTCGATCTCCTGCTTCATCTGATCCGGAAAAATGAAGTGGACATCTTTGACATTCCCATCGCCACGATAACGGATCAATACCTGGCGTACCTGGAGCTGATGAAGGGCTTCAATATCAGTATCGCAGGCGATTTTCTCCTCATGGCTTCAACGTTGATGCATATCAAGTCCCTGATGTTGCTTCCCGATGCGGTCGATGAGGAAGAGGGAGAAGATCCCCGCCTTGAAATCACGAGACCGCTGCTGGAGTACATGCGCTTCAAAGAAATGGCAGGGGAACTTTCAGAAAGGGAAGTCCTTGGCCGGGACGTTTTCACCAGAAAACCTTCGGATGAAATGGCGGAGTTCACAAAGGGGGAAAGCGTTCCCTTGGAGGTCAATCTCTTCCAGCTTATAGACGCGTTCCAGCAAATCGTCGATCAGAGGCTTCCCGGCACCCAACTCAAATTCCGTCTGGAAGAATGGTCCATCAACGAAAAAATAGAATCCATAATCTCCAGGCTCAAGGACCAAAAGACCCTGTATTTTCGTGAATTATTCGCAGAAGAGATGAACGTATCTGAACTCGTCGTTACTTTCCTGGCCTTACTGGAGCTTGTCCATCGCGGAATAGTCAAGATTTTTCAAACGGCTTTTGATAAGGACATCCGATTGACGGCTGTATTTTTTTCATGAAAGGAAATGATTTCTGACCATGTCCGAATCGCTTAAAGGGATATTGGAGGCACTTGTCTTTGCGGCGGATCATCCGCTTACCGCATCGGAAATAAAGGGATGGCTGTCCCAATACACTCTCCAACAAATAAACAACGGGTTGAATGAACTCAAGCTCGAATACCGGGAGATGGGAAGAAGCTTCAGCCTTAAAGAAGTCGCGAAAGGTTATCAGTTCAGGACAAGGTCGGATTTTTCCGCCTATGTCCTGCAAATGTACAGGACATCGCCCAGTCGGTTGTCCAGGGCGGCCATGGAGACGCTGGCCATCATTGCGTATAAACAGCCCATTTTGAGACAAGAAATTGAAAAGATCCGAGGCGTCGACGTGGGAGGCATACTGAAAACACTTCTAGAGAAAGGGCTCGTCAGGATCGTGGGCCGAAAAAATCTTCCCGGACGCCCGCTGATCTACGGAACGACTAACAAATTCCTCGAAGTGTTCGATCTGACGGACTTGAATGCCCTGCCGACTCTTAAAGAAATCAAAAAACTGATTGTTGAGGAAGACGGCGCCGGGATTCCGGAAATCTCCCCGCAGGAGGATGAAGACATCACACAGGGAGGCGGCCCGGAGCATGGAGAAAATGAAGCCCCAGAGGCTTAATCATATCCTTTCAGCCGCAGGCCTCACGTCCAGGCGAAAAGCCGATATTTGGATTTCAACGGGACGCGTGAAGGTCAACGGCCGCACTGTGAGACAGCTTGGGACACAGGCCGAGTGGGGCCGCGATCAGATCCAGGTGGACGGTCGTGAAATCCCCGCTCCCCCTCAGAAGATCTATCTCATGCTCAATAAACCCTTCGGATACCTCTCCAGCCTCGATGACCCTGCCGGAAGGCCGTTGGTAACGGATTTGATCAAGGATATCCCGGAGAGGATCTATCCCGTGGGACGGCTTGACTTTGACAGTATGGGACTTCTCCTGATGAGCAATGACGGTGAATGGACCTACCGGCTCACCCACCCGCGCTACCAAGTTCCCAAAACCTATAAGGTTACCGTGAGAGGAGATGTCTCCAGTCAAGATCTCCTTGCCCTGAAAAAGGGAGTGATGCTTGATGATGGACCAAGCGGTCCCTCCAGCGTTTCCTTCATAAAGAGGGGTTCTGATAAGAGCTTGCTCCGCATGACCATCAAACAGGGAAGATCAAGACAAGTCAGGCGCATGTTTGATGCTGTAGAACGAGAGGTTATTCACCTGATACGCATAGGCTTTGGAAATCTGGTGCTTGGTGATCTCAAGGTGGGTCACTATCGTCATCTTGAAACCTCAGAGGTTCTCGGGCTTATGAAATCGGTGGGATTGAAATAGCTCTCCCTGAGCCGTTTTTTCAACTGGACCTCAGGAGGAGGACCTGAAGGTCTTTTTAAGACGCTTTCTCATAGGGCACTTGGCAAGCAACTCTTACATGGACGGCTATTTGGGGTTTGCGCCTCCAGAAGCCTTGGCGTTCTCTAATGGCTACCTTTAAACCCGAAATAGACGTCTATTTCCTCCGGCGTGTAGAGTGTCAGGTCCTCCACTTCCTTGTTCAAAGGCTGCCGGCAGGGAAACGTTTTTTTGTTTGCAAAGGGCCCAGGTTTGTAGTAGAAGTGACGGAGTAGAAAGAGCAGGACGGACTTTTTTCAGGTCCAATAGTGAAGACTTTGTGAGAAGTCTTCGACGTGCCCATGGACGGGCACGCAAATCAATGGGGTGCGAAGCAGCCGTTGATTTGAGAGGAAGCCGAAAATCACACTTTTCGGATTCCGAAGAGTAAAAAGTCCGGGACGGACTTTTTACGGGTCCATAGATAAGGGCGGTTAACTCAGCGGGAGAGTGCCATCCTCACACGGTGGAAGCCGTGGGTTCAAACCCCACACCGCCCACCACTAAATTAAAGGGGCTACGGGAGACAGGCCGTAGCCCCTTTTTTGATTTACCAGCATCGACAAATGATCACCAAGAATCACGATTCCATAAAATCCGAGCGCAAGATTCAAGAGCCTTCTGAATACAAAACGGCCCTGGTTCTCGCCCTCTCGGCAACCCATTTTATCCATGACATCTACTCGAGCTTCCTGGCGCCCCTCCTGCCCCTGCTCATCAAGAAACTCTCCATGTCATTGGCAGCGGCTGGTTTCCTTTCCACCGTCATGCAGGTCCCCGCCCTCATGAACCCCTATATCGGGACACTGGCCGACCGCACCAGTGTACGCGAGTTCATTGTGTTGGCCCCTGCCCTCACAGCTGTCACCATGAGCCTGATCGGCATGGCGCCCAATTATGGGGTGCTTTTGCTCCTTCTCCTGGTTGCGGGTATCAGTGTTTCTCTTTTTCACGTACCAGCTCCGGTGATGATCGCCAGGCTTTCGGGGCCCACAAAGGGCAAGGGCATGAGCTTTTTCATGACCGGGGGCGAGCTTGCCAGGGCACTGGGACCGCTGGCGGCTGTCGGTGCTGTTTCACTCTTCGGCCTGGAAGGCTTTTACCCGGTGATGATCGTAGGATTGGGCGCTTCAGCCTGGCTGCACCTGAAATTCCGAGACATACCCATAATGGTGGACGTTGCCGCCCGTTCTTCCATCCGAAAAACGTGGCGGGAAATGAGGTTTGTTCTTCTCCCCCTGTCGGCAATCCTGGCTGCACGAGGATTCATGTACGCCTCCATGACCGCCTTTCTCCCAACCTTCATGAAGGCCCAAACGGGCGATCTCTGGCTGGGCGGCATCTCGCTGACGCTTTTTGAGTTCTCGGGAGTCATCGGTGTGCTGACCGCCGGCTCCATCAGCGACCATTTCGGCCGGAGGAAGGTGCTTTTCGTCTCTCTCGTGGGGGCGCCTCTCAGTCTCTTTCTGTTCGCGGCCTTGGGGGGGTGGATGCGCTATGTGGCGCTGCTGTTCACAGGCTTCACCATTCTCTCAACCACCCCAGTCATGCTGGCCCTTGTCCAGGAACATGCGAAGGGAAGTCCATCGGCGGCGAACGGCCTCTTCATGATGGTTTCCTTTATTGCGCGTTCGGCCATAGTGGTTCTCGTTGGTGTCCTGGGGGACCATCTGGGTCTGAGGGCGACCTATTTCATCAGTTCCTTCCTGGGTCTCCTCGGCATTCCCTTTGCTCTGATGCTCCCGGAAAAGCGGAAGGCGTGAATTTCAGATAGGCACCCCGGCCGGATGGATCACTATCTGTCTTTTTTGAGAAGCGCCCTGATTTCCCGGATTAGAGTGTCATAATCATCCTCCGCTTCCCCGTTGTCCAGAAGAACTTCTCCCCGGAAATCCCTCTTAACCTGGGTGATCCCGGGGTATTTCTTTTCAACATTTTTTATGAAGGAAGACTGCCTCCGGGCGAATCTCAGGAGATCCCGACTCCGCTTCATGAGTTCTTTCTGTTGGATCGCCTTTCGAATGGTGATAGCCAGATCGTAAATGCGGCAGGGCTTGGTAAAGAAGTGGTAGATCTTTCCCTCGTTGATCGCGCGAACGGCACTCTCAATGGATGCATGGCCGGTGAGGATCATGCGGATCGTGTCCGGATATCTCTTCCGAACGAGAGCCAGGAATTCCGATCCCGGCATCCCGGGCATCATTTCGTCGGAAACGACTACGTCCACCTGCCTGCTCGCCAACACTTTCAGGGCCTCTTCCGCGGAATCGGCCATCAGGAGTTCGTAGGGTTCCATGCCCAAGGCCTCTTTCATCAGGCTCCGGGTGGACTGCTCATCGTCCACTATGAGAACGCTGTGTTTCATGCTGTCGGCTCCAGGGGGCTGGAACATTGCGGATCTTCCGTTCCGAACCATTCGGGGATTGGTTGTTCAAATCGTTGAAGGATACGAACGGCCTCCGAACGGGGGATCTTGATGTTCTGGCCGATCCGGTACGCCTTTATCTGGCCTTTCAGAAACCAGTTCCTGATGGTCTGCCTCGTGACCCCGAGAAGAACACCCAGTTCCCTTGTGGACAGGAATTTCATTTCACTTCCTTTCATCGCTGTCTCCCATGAAGAAAAGGATTTCTATTTCATGGGTTTTGCAATAAGAGTGCCAAATCGTCTTTTTCGCTCTTACTGCCCGGGCAGTCCCTGGGGGAGCCCCGGAAAGGAAGGTATTTGCCCACCGCCTGATTCATCGGAGAGACCTTGCGGGGATGACGGCATTCCTCCATCTCCTCCCGACGGAAGCAGCCCCTTCACCATATTCTGCAACATCGCGTTCTCTTCTCCCTCGTTCGCAGCCTGGACCAGCCTCTTCGCACGCTTGTTTTCAGGATCAACGTCCAACACCTGCTGGGCGATGAGTTTTGTCTTCGTATAGCGTCTCGCCTCGAGAGCGGCCTCGGCCTTTTCAAGGGCCAGATCTATCCGCCGTCTTCTTTCCAGGGCCCTTTGTGCCAGGTCTTCCAGCTTCTGTTTCATCGCCAGGGCTTCGGGGTCATCAGGATAGACCTTCAGGACATCCCGAGTCTCTTCCTCAGCAAGGCGATAGCGTTTGGCTTCGAAATGGGCCTTTGCCTGAGCGTTCTTGCGATCTGCAACCGTTCTCCGTTTCTTTTCCTTTGCCTTCGCCTCCTTCAATGCCTTTACCTTTTCCGCCGCCAAGGCCTTTCTTTGCTCTGCCTCGATCTTTGCCTTTTCTGCTTCTAAGGCCTTTTTTCGCGCCATCTCAACCTTTTCTTTTTCTGCCTGCAGCTGTTTTTGCGCGGCTTCGTTAGTCTCTGTTTTCGCGATGTTTTCAACAGGGGGTGCAGCCTTAGGAGTTTTCGCAACCTTTTTGTCAGGTAGAATCTCGGGTTTCTTTTCCGGTGGAGCTTCCACTTTTTGGAGAGTTGTCGATGCAGTTTCCGTTTTTTCCCGGTTAAGGGAAGTGGCAGAAGGCGTGGTTGTCACGGTCTTTGACGGTGCCTTTTGAGATTTCAGAAAATAAAAAGTCCCTGCCCCGGCCATGCCGATCACCAACAGAAGAACGATCAGGATAGCGGACCAGTTCCATTTTTCTGAGGCCTCGGGTCCAGCTTCCGCTTTCGCCGAGTCCACCTCGAGGGGGAGCGTTGCGAGGGTTTGGGTCTTTTTTTCTGCCAGTGAAGGTTCGGCAAGTCCCTTCGCAAGGGATTCCCAAAACGCCCCACAGGAGGGCCACCTCTCCTCGGGCTTTTTCTGAATGGACTTCAGTATGACCTCCTCAAGGGGTGCGGAAATAGCCGGCAGGATTTCCCGAGGCAGAGGAGGGAGTTTTTTCACGTGGGACTGCATGATCGTGAACAGGCTGTCTTCTCCCTCAAAGGGAAGTTTTCCCGTGACCACCTGGTAGAGCGTGATCCCCAGGGAATAGATATCGGATGCCGCAGTGATGGGATGGGCTTTGGAGGCCAGGACCTGTTCGGGAGACATGTAGTAGGGGGAGCCTATTCCCAGGCCCGTGGTGGTCAGGGTAGCCTCGAAATTGTTTCCGAGAAGCCGGGCAATACCGAAGTCCGTAATCTTCACTTCGCCCTGTTCGTTTATCATGATGTTTCCGGGCTTCAGGTCCCGGTGCACAATTCCCAGGCTGTGGGCATGGGCGATGCCGGAGAGAACCTGTTGAAAAATCGCCTTTACCTGCCCGTACGGCAGCGGTCCGCCGACCTCCTTGATGATCTCCGAGAGGGTCTTGCCTGCCACGTATTCCATCACGATATAGTAATGACCTTCCGATTCCATGAAATCGTAAAGCGTCACGATATTGGGATGGCGCAGCCGGTCCATAACCTCGGCCTCCCTGAAGAACCGTTCATTGAAGGAAGCGTCGCCCTCCAGTGTGGCCGAGAGCATCTTGATGGCGACCATGCGGCGGGAGAGGCTCTTATGCTGACCCTTGTAAACGACGGCCATACCGCCCTTCCCTATCATCTCAAGGATATGGTAGTTTCCCAGTTCCTTCCCTGTCATGTTTTGGGCTCCTTAACTTAAGGGCTCTAGGAGAAATGCAAAAGTTTTCAATCAAATAGAGAATGCATGCAGCATATCGTTCTCACCCGGAAATCTCAAGAGCAATTTCTTTTTTTCCCACTGGTCATTTCGCAAACTGAAGCGCGTTGATCCACTGCGGGAGGGCCGGTGCATTCCTTTCCGGCAGGAATATGCAAAGGCTTAAGGCACAAGGTGTAAGGTTTAAGGCCTACGAACCCACAGTCCCTCCCTTGAGGGATGCGACGGATTGCAGAAGATAAATAGGATGGCGAAAGGAATGATGGCTTCGTTGGAAGCCATCAAATTCCGGCTTCAAACCGTTGAATCATTGACCTCGACAAGGGAGGGGTCGTAATCGGTGGGCTTTTCATAACCCAAGAGGTTCAGGAGGGTTGCCGCCACGTTGGAGAGGCCTGGTTTTTCCAAGTCGGCCATGTGATATTCATTCCCGTAGAAAGGATCGAAAATGGTAAAGGGAACGGGGTTGAGGGTGTGGGCCGTCTTGGGGGTTTTCCGTCCCTCGCTGTCTGTTGTGAACATGACATCGGAATTGCCATGATCAGCGGTGACCACGGCGATCCCTTTCAGGTCCTCTATCACCCCAAGCAGTTCTCCCAGGCATCTATCCACCGTCTCGACCGCTTCTATGGCTGCACGCATGTTGCCCGTGTGGCCCACCATGTCCCCGTTGGCGAAATTGAGGCGCCCAAAGCGGTATTGTCCGCTCTTGAGCAACTGAATGGTCCTGTCCTTTATCTCAACGGCCTTCATGCGGGGGGCCCGGTCGAACACGATGCGATCCGAAGGGATTTCAATGAAGGTCTCGAGGTCCTCATCGATATACCCGGAGCGGTTCCCGTTCCAAAAGTAGGTCACATGCCCGAATTTCTGTGTCTCGGAGATGGCAAAAGAGGTGATACCCTCGGCGCAGAGGTATTCGCTGACCGTGCGGTCTATGGTCGGCGGTTCTACCAGGAACCGGGGAGGAATATGAAGGTCTCCGTCGTATTCCATCATCCCGGCGTAAAGGATATCCGGCAGGGGCCCCCGCTCAAATTCGCCGAATTCTTTTTCGGTAAAGGCCCGTGAAATCTCAATGGCACGATCACCCCTGAAATTGAAAAAGATCACCGCATCCCCATCCTTGATCCTTCCCACGGGGATCCCGTCACCGTTCACCACCACAAAAGGATCCAGGTACTGGTCGGTTACCGCGGGGTCTTCGGCGTAATAGGTCCTGACCGCCTCGGAGGCTGAAGGAAAACCACGCCCTATCCCCAGGACATGTGCCTGCCATCCCCGCCTCACGATCTCCCAATCCGCTCCATAACGGTCCATGGTGACCTTCATGCGACCTCCACCGGAGGCGATACGGTAATCGAGCCCGTGTTTTTCCAAGAGGGTCAGCAGTTTGTCCTCTGTCGGGATCACATAATCCAGGGCGGATTTTTCTCCCACGTCCCTGCCATCCAGCAGTCCGTGTACCCTGACCTTTTTCATTCCCTGTGAGGCACACCTGTCCAGGAGGGCGTAGAGCTGTTCAATGTGGGAATGGACGTTCCCGTCCGAAAGGAGACCCAGGAAGTGAACAGTCCCTCCTTTCATGCTCCGCTCAACGATGTCCTGCCAGAGGTCAGTCTCGAAGATCTTTCCCGTTTCTATGGCCCGGTTTACCAGCAGGGCGCCCTGCTCGAACACACGGCCGGCCCCGAGGGCATTGTGGCCCACCTCGCTGTTTCCCATGTCGGCGTCGGTAGGCAGTCCCACGGCCGTTCCGTGCGCACGGAGTTCACAGTACAGTCTGGAAGCACAAAGCTGATCGAGATTCGGGGTGCCGGCCAGGTACACGGCGTTTGCCTCATCCTGAGCACCTATGCCCACCCCGTCCATGATGACCAGAAGGAGCGGCCCCTTTCGCCCGGGAAACCCTTTCAATTTGTCCAGTTTCAGTTTCATGGGACACAGAATAACACGGAGATCGGTCTTTTCAAAGACAAAAGCTTGAAACAAGGTGCCGTCATGTCCTATAAAGGAACGATGGTAGAAATCCGGGTTAGCTGGAGGGACAAAGAAAAGAAGTAATAGCACTTGGATCACTCGGCGAATCAGTTTCAGGTCTTCATGCCTATCATGAGGCGAGGCAAATTCCAGAGGATAATTTTCAAAAACCGGATGCTTTGGCTTATAAATTGGAAAATGGATTACTGAGACTTGTAGAAAGTCTGAAATACAAGCGCGAAAAAGGAGAGTGGACGGATCACTTGATGGTCAAGGAAAGTAACGCAGTTTATGAAAAGGTATAACCCAATGCTCCAGTACTCCAATACTCCAACATTGCAGAAAAAGCAAAAGGAGAAAAGAAAATGTCCCAACACATCGTAATCATAGGCGCGGTGGCGCTTGGACCCAAAGTCGCCTGCCGTTTCAAGCGGTTGGAACCGGAATCAAAGGCAACCGTGATCGACCAGGTCAAGATGATTTCCTATGGAGGGTGCGGAATCCCCTACTTCCTCTCAGGAGATATTAGTGATCCGGCACAACTTCAGGCCACCAGTTTCAACATGCTCCGTGACGAAAAATTCTTTGAGAAGGCCAAATATGTCCGGGTCCTCACCGGCACAAGGGCTATTGCCATTGACCGGAAAAATCGAAACGTGCTGGTCCGCTCTCTCGAAACGCACAGGGAAGAAACAATCCCCTATGACAAACTGGTTATTGCGACCGGAGCCCTGCCGAATCGGCTTTCCGTCCCGGGCGCTGGCCTGAACGGAGTCTTCACCGTTTCCAACATGAAGGATGCCATTAACATCAAGGAACAGATTGCCGGCGGCAAGGTGGAAAGGGCGGTTGTTATCGGCGCTGGGGCCATCGGTCTGGAAGTGGCCGAAGCCGTTGCGGATCTTTGGGGCATTGAAACCACCGTGGTAGAGATACAGGACCAAATCCTCCCGGGCACCATAGGCCCGATCATGGCCGGTATGGCTCAGCACCACATGGAGGAAAACGGTATTTCCTTTCATCTGTCCGAACGAGTACGGGAAATAACAGGTCGGGACCGGGTGTCAGGAGTCATTACCGATGGGAGAACCCTCGATGCCGACCTGGTCATTATGGCGGCGGGTGTCAGGCCCAACGCTGCCCTTGCCGCCGAGGCAGGACTTGAAATTTCCCCGAGAGGGGCAATCGTCGTAAATGAACGCATGCAGACCTCGGATCCCCTGGTTTATGCAGGTGGAGATTGTGCCGAGGTCCCCAATCTCGTGACCGGGTGTCCGGCTTACTACCCATTAGGTTCCATGGCCAACCGCCAGGGCCGGGTCATCGGAAGCAACCTGGCAGGTGGAGACGCCCGATTTGAAGGCGCGGTGGGGAGCTTCATCATCAAACTGTTCGACATCTCTGTTGCCAGCGCGGGCCTGTGCCTCGCATCGGCTGAACAGAACGGGTTTGCGGCTGTAAGCGGATTTATGGCCCAGCTCGATCACGCGCATTTCTACCCGGAAAAAGACATCATGTATCTTGAGATGGTGGCGGAGAAAGAAAGCGGGAGGGTCCTGGGGATCCAGGGGCTTGGAAACAGGGGGGAAGGGATGATGGCGAGGATCTGCGCCGTGGCAACCACTCTGAAATATCGACCCACGGTGGCGGATATCAGCAATATGGAGATCCCCTATTCCCCGCCCTTTTCTTCGGCTATGGATATCGTGAACGCCCTTGGTAACACCATGGAAAACATCCTGGCCGGTAAAGATCGGGTGATCGATGCGGATCAGTTCGCGGAGTGGTGGAAAAAGCGGGACAATGGAGAGACCTTTTTCCTGGACTGCCGGGGTTTGGGGAACGCTGAGCCTTTTGTTAAGAAATACCCGGAACACTGGAAGTCCATTCCCCAGGATGAACTCAGGGACCGGATCAACGAAGTGCCCAGGGACAAACGGCTGGTGCTGATATGCAATACGGGCGTGCGATCCTACGAGGCCCAGGTCTTTCTGGATCAAGTGGGCCTGCGGGACAGCCACAACCTCCAGGGAGGCATGGCTGCACTCAAAAAATGGGGGCTGGAATTGTAGCAAGAAATCCAGGCCCTGATGACCCGATATTGTTTGAGGCCCTGAAGTGGGTTGTTTATCCGTTTTTTGTATAATACGACAAAATGAGGATTAGGAAAGACGGGACCGGATCCGGATCGGATGCGGAGCCGGTAGGAGCCATAATATGATGATGTATATTGACGGAAATTCATTGACCATCGGCGATGTCACCCGGGTGTGCCGCCAGGGTGCGCGGGTGGCGCTGGATGAAAGAGCAAAGGCAGGAATGGAAAAATCCAGGGCCTTTGTTCGGAAGATCGTACAGGAAGGCCGCACCGTATACGGCATTACCACGGGAGTGGGAGAGCTGGCAAACCAGTTCATTCCCCCCGAAAAAGTTGAAAAACTCCAGCAGAATCTCATCAGGAGTCACGCCACCAACGTGGGCACCCCTTTTCCTGAGGACGTGGTGCGGGGAATTATACTTCTCCGGGCCAACGCCCTTGCCAAAGGCTTTTCCGGCGTCCGTGTTCTCCTGGTGGAGACCCTCCTGGCGCTGCTGAACCAGCGGGTCTGTCCCTACATCCCTGCCCAGGGTTCCGTGGGCGCCAGCGGCGACCTCTCACCGCTGGCACATCTGGCCCTGGTGCTCACCGGCGAGGGTGAATGTATGGTGACCGGCCAACGGGTACCCGCTGAACAGGTCATCGGGAAGGCAGGCATTGAACCCCTCACGCTGCAGCCCAAGGAAGGACTTGCACTGATCAACGGGACCCAGGTCATGGCGTCCCTGGGTTGCCTCGTCACAACGGAAGCCCACCTTCTGATGAAGAACGCCCAGATCGCCGGCGCCATGAGCCTTGAGGCCCTCAAGGGGACGTCAAAGGCCTTTGACGATAAGATCCACCGGGTTCGCCCGCACCCCGGACAAATACGCTGCGCCTCCAATATGCGAAAGCTGGTGGCCGACAGCGCCATCATCGCTTCACACAAGGATTGTGAAAAAGTCCAGGACGCCTATACCCTACGGTGCATCCCCCAGGTCTACGGACCCATATTGGAAACCATTGATTACGCACGGCGGGTCCTGCAGATAGAAATCAATTCCGCCACGGACAACCCCCTGGTCTTTCCCGAAACCGGGGAGGTCATATCCGGGGGCAACTTTCACGGAGAACCCCTGGCCTTTGTCATGGATTATCTCGGCATCGCCCTCGCTGAAATCGGAGACATCTCGGAAAGGACCATAGACAGACTCGTGAATCCCCATGTGTCGGGTCTGCCCCCGTTCCTTGCCCATGACAGCGGTCTCAATTCGGGCTTCATGATCTCCCAGTACACGGCGGCATCCCTGGTCTCTGAAAACAAGGTACTTGCCCACCCCGCAAGCGTCGATTCCATCCCCACGTCCGCGGGCCAGGAAGACCACGTCAGCATGGGAAGCATCGCGGCCCGCCACGCCTGGGATATCCTCCACAACGTGGAGTATGTGGTGGCCATTGAAATGCTCACGGCAGCGCAGGGAATGGATTTTCATCCGTTCAAGCCGGGCAGAGGGACGGAAATCGCCCATCAGATCATCAGGAAACATGTCCCCCACCTGGATGAAGACAGGCCCATGTATGGTGATATCGAAAAGGTCCGGGGACTGGTTGTTTCCGGTGAAATGGTGGATGCGGTGGAAAAGACCACCGGCAGGCTCGATTAACAAGGAGGTCAGCCTTGACATCAGAGACCCGCTATACAGAACGGGTCGCCTTCAGTTTGTCTCCCAGCCCCTGCAAATTTTCGCCATTTGGTTGTATCTGTGTTTTGTTTTGAGGTTAATCCCAAATCGACAAACTGCTTAGGATCCTAAGCACAAGATCAAAATATCTAGGCTATCACCAAGGCTTTTAGTAAAAGGCATGTCACACAAGTGGTGCCTGGCTTTTTATGGCTACCAAATGTATACTTGATTTCCCAGTGACTAAAGGTTTATGCAAATAATCATAACCCTCAAAAAGCGCTTGGAAGGAGTGTGAACGGCAAGATATAGGAAGCAGTATCTGCTGATATAATATGGTATTATCCAAAAAATATGTAGCGTTAATATGCAGAAGTTTTTTTGCTTAATACAATGTGTTAGGCCGTATGAGGAAAGGGATAGCATGACTTCAAGTGATCCGGGGGTGCCATGAAGATATCATTGATGGACCGCAGCTTGTACTTCAAGGGGCTGCTGCTTCTCATCCGCAAGGATCAGGTGGTTGCGGAGGAAGAAAGAGAGTTGATGATGCGTATCGGTCGGTTGTTCAGCTTTGAGAAGAGGTTCTGCCAGGAGGTAATCGATGAGATCCTGACCAACCGGCATGTGGTTGATGAACCGCCCCTTTTCTCAGAACCAGCTATTAGCCGCTGCTTTATTCAGGATGGACTGAAACTATCCCTGGTGGACGGGCACATACACGACAGTGAATGGCAATGGTTGAAGGCTGTTGCGGCGAAGAATAACCTTGATCAGAATTGGTGTGAAGCACTGCTTCAGGCAACTTCGGATCAGGCAGGGGGGGATCTGTGGGATGCGCTGGAAGCAGAGCGTTTTGTGTGGGAGTGAACCGGGAGATCGCGTCCGAGATTGATCAGCACGCAGCATTGCCGAACGTTGCTTTTGCAGCGGAGCGCAAAAAGCCGCGCCCGCTGAAAAGCAAAGTTATTTGCAAATCTTTGAACCTGAGTGGCACCGAAAAGTAACGAATTTTATTCAATCCTTAAGCCCATGCGAACACTTTTGAACGTTACCAATGTATTATCCAACAGCTCGATTTTGGTTCGGGAATAACTTATTAATACCATCACTATTCGAAACTTGATCGCTTCATCCAATAGCAATAAGAAAGGGGTTAAGCTGTATGGCCTAACCCCTTGATCTTGTTGGTGCCTGGGGCGAGAATTGAACTCGCATGGTAACATGTACCGAGGGATTTTAAGTCCCTTGCGTCTACCTATTCCGCCACCCAGGCATGTTCTGTATTCTTCACTTTCACGAGCCGTGTGTCAAGGTTCAACTGTATCAGCGCAGATAGATGGGGTTGGAAAAAATCCATGGCCTCCAGCCAAAAAGCGGAACGAACTTTTCCGCTTCGACCCGGTATACCCCTTTCCGCCTTATTTGGACCCGAACGTTACGGCTTCTCCACTCACCGGTCTTCTCCCCGTTTCTCACCAACCGTATCTTGCAGGATGCCGGACAGTGAAGGACAATGCGCCCCGGTTCGAAAGCGTATTCCTCGCCCATGTGCCATGTCTCCCCGGAAATGCTCCGATAAACAAAGGAAAACCCCCTGGCAGATTCCAGGCCGTCATGGGCGATAAAGAGCCGTCCCTGCCCCATGGTCCGGAAGATCTGCGCTTTGGCCTTTGATGAATTACGGGAAAGGGGCTCCTTGAGCAGAAGATGCAGGTCGATGGTATTCAGGAGGGTCCGGTAACTGAATGGTCTGAAGCGAAGTGGCCCCCAGGCGAACAGGCCGCCGTGCGCGTCCGAGCCACCTATGGCTACGACCCTCCTCTCCTGGCACTTCCGATCCCAGAATGCCAGGGTTTCCCTGCTGGGCCCCCTGAGACTTGCCTGTTTGAAGAGGAGGCAATACAGGCCATGAACCGGGGTGCGCACCCGTTCCTTCCACCGAGACATGTAGTTCCAGATAGAGATTCCGGTGTATCCCTCCACTTGGAGATCGTTCCAGGTATACGCGGTAGAGTGGTCCTTGAACGGCATTCCCTTTTCAAAGGGGTGAGCCAGGAATCCGAGGCCCCCTTGGGCCTTCACCCGGTTGATGACCTCCTGGGGGGTAAGACCTTTCCCGCGAATCATTTCCCGGATATTGAAGGCCAGATAGTGGTGGTATCTCCCGCCAATTTCAAGGCCCATGAGTGTAAAAGTCTTCCCATGGAAACCTTCCTCTTCCAGGTGCAGGGAATCGGTCATGGAATCGTGGTCGTTCAGGGCAATGAAATCAACCCCGTTTTCAGATGCCGCCCTTGCTATTTCGGCAACACCGCTCCCGCCGTCTGAATAGCGGGAATGGATATGCACGTTGCCCACGTATTCGAAGAATTCCCGGTTATTCATTATCCTCCAGGGACTGTAGTCCCATATTCATGGGTTTCCGGATTACAAAGATGCTGATGACCAGTACGGAGGCGAAGGAACCCGCCACAAAAAACCAGACCGGCGTGGAAACCGCAGTTCCGTTCACCTGGGCCGAAAAGAGAAGATAGACAGGTCCTGCCTCCAAGACGATCACCGCAGCAACATAAAGGGTGCTTATCATCATGAAGAGCAGCCCGCCGAATCCCGTGGCGACTTTGGCAATATTCTCGAAACCGAAATCCGGGTATCTCGCGCCGAGTCCTACCCCAAGGGCCACAATACCCGGAATCAGGAACAGCATGGTTATCACGGAGAGCATCATGGCAAAAGAGCTAACCTCGAGAAGCAGGTTGGTCAGGACCACGAGTACCTCCCCCAGGACAAGCATCGGCGGGAGAAAGAGGAGATACTTTCCCCAGAGGAGCCGTTTCAGGGAAAGCGGCGAACAGCGGATCATCCAATAGGCACGCCCTTCCCCGCTGATGGAGGGAAAGGCAAAACGGGCGGAAATAGCCGATACCACGAAGCCCACAAGACCCATATTCAGGAAGGCGAGTTCGTTCTGGAGGAAATCAAGGCGAATGGGGCTCCTGTCCAGGGGAAGGGCCGAGAAATTGTAGAGATAGACCACCACCAGGGCCCCGAGCAAAAGCAGCTGGCTCCACTGGGTGTTGTCCCGAAAAAAGCTGCGTACATCCTTGGCCATGAGGGCCCCCAGATCCCTTCCAAAGACACGGAAAGCTACTCCGTCGAAGGCCCTGAGCATAATTTTTCCGGTCCCCTTCTTTCGATTTGCCTCCTGGGATTTGGAAAATCCGTCAAAATAGAGGGTTCCCGACGCCCAAAGGTTGAATACGGCAAGAGAGCCAGCCGTTGACCAGGCCAGTCCACTGTTGAACATCAGGGACTCCCCGCTTCCACGACCGAAGGTATTCCAGAGGGCATCGCTGATCCACCGGGTGGGCAGATAGGGGGAGTCCGTTGCCCGAAGGGTAGATAGGTATTCGGACACTGAAAAGAAGGCACCCGGATCCAGCATCCTCTCGGGCCTGAGAAAACGGAAAACGAGGTAGAGTGCGACGCCCATCAGGAGGCTGAGAAACAGCACAATATCCCTCGTACGATTGGCCGGAAAAATGGAGACAAGTGCCATGATGATCAGGAGCCCTATTCCGCCGGCAATGAAAACCATGGCCAGGTTCATATGAATGAGCGTCACATAGAAAGAAAATCCGGGCCGGTAGACATAGGCGTAAGCCATGAAGACAGGTAACCCGAATACCAGGAGCATCCAGGAACTGTCCAGGAGGGTGTACACGGCCCGCGAGGCGAAAAGCTCCTCAACGGGGGCCGGTGCGGCGTGGCAGAACTCCAGATCATTGGAAAGATAAAGATTGCTCAGTCCACTGATAATATTGCTGAAGACAAGGAGAGAAAACAGGGTCAAGAGGATCATGTTCAAGAGTTTGTGCGCGAGAAAATCACCGAGCATTTCCACCGATTGAAAATAGAGGAGAGTCTTGCAGGAAAGAAAAAAGAGGACTAGGAGAAAACAGACACCCATGGCACCCAGGATAAAGGCCTTCTTCCTGGACTTCCCCTCTTTGCGAAGTACCCGGTTCCGGAAACCGAATACTTTAGGTCTCAGAAACGTGAGCAGCATCATGTGATTTCGAATTTCCTTTTGTGAGACTCAGGAACAGGCTTTCCAGATTGCCATTCCCACCGGCCTTTGATTTCAGGACTTCAGGAGGACCCTGTGCGATGATCTTGCCGGCTTGAATAATGGCAATTTCATCACAGAGTTCCTCCGCCACTTCAAGGGAATGGGTGGACATGAAAATGGTGGTACCCGCCCTCGCCTCACGCCTGAAGATGTCCTTTACCAACCTTGCGCCGCTCGGATCCAGGCCCACCATGGGTTCGTCCACAATGAGCACCTGTGGTCGATGAAGCAGGGCGGCGCACATCACGAGCCGTTGTTTCATGCCGTGAGAATACCCTTCCACGAGTTCGTCTCTTCTATCCTCAAGCCCGAAAAGCTCCAGGAGCCGAAGGATCTCTTTTTCCAGGACAGGGGTCTTGTCCAATGCGTAGAGATCGGAAACGAAACGGAGAAATTCCACGGCCGTCAGCTTTTCATACAGGAAGGGATGGTCGGGAATAAAGGCCATGTTTTTCTTGACTGCCGTGGGCTCCCGTGACAGGTCCCGCCCACCCAGGAGGATCCTGCCTTTTGTGGGTTTGAGCACCCCGGCCATCATCTTGAGGGTGGTGGTTTTTCCGGCGCCATTGGGCCCAAGGAACCCGTAAAGCACCCCCTTCCCTACAGACAGGTTGATGCCGTCAACAGCACGTATACTCTTAAAGTACTTTGTAAGTTCAATCAGTTCGATCATATTTATAATTCAATACTTTGATCTTCAGCTTTCCGAACAGCGCAATGATCGCCGTTTGACTTTCCAGGTTTCCCCGGGCAAGCGTAATGTGGGTTGCGTCCGCCGGCATTTGGTTCAAGGTCGCGTCCATGCTCAACCATCGGCCCAGGTAGCCTTCGGTCCATGCATGGTAGTAAAACCTTCCCTTCACATACACCAGTCCTGCGCAAACCCTTGCGGGAATTCTCGATGCCCGGAGCAACGCCGCCAGGAGCACGGCATGCTCATTACAATCACCCACAAGCTTCTCCAGGACCTCTTTCGCGCTTGGCACCGACACCACAGGGCGCTTATCCACTTTCAAATAGACCCAGGTCATGAGTCTTCTCGCCACTCTAACGGGATCACGTTCAGCACCCGCAATCTCGCGGGCCATATTTTGCACCCCCGGATCGTCACTTTCAATGGTGAGTTCCGGTATAAGGTATTTTCCGATTTCCTCCGAAGGATTCGTGTAAGGCGGGGAATAGGAACCGCTTGCAGGCAAATCTTCGGCGATTACTTCCAAGTCCCCGTTCCTATGGTAGTGTTGCCGTTCCCCACTCAGGACGGTGGTATCGAAAGAAGTTTCCTCCAGACCTTTCAGATTCAGTTTCAAGTAAGTCAAATGTCTCGGCCTTGGAAGACCCCTGTCCGGTTTAAGGGAAACCAGTTCGTAGAAATCTCCCCCCCCTCCGGAGATGTTTTTTGAGGCCTGGCTCGGGTTTGAACGCACCAGGGTCATTCCCAATAGCCCGGTTTCCTTCAGAATATTGCCCTTGTCGTCGAGC
The DNA here is from genome assembly GCA_049282265.1 of Desulfatiglandaceae bacterium. Taxonomy (GTDB): domain Bacteria; phylum Desulfobacterota; class DSM-4660; order Desulfatiglandales; family Desulfatiglandaceae; genus CAYUCJ01. Next base: position 25,454 of record JBAPTR010000115.1, read on the forward strand.
CAGAAAAAGGCCGGTTGTCCCATGATCTCCGTTTCGAGACGAAGAGTCTTGTACTGGATCCCATGAATTCTGATTTTTTCACGACCCGAGATTCGGATCACTATGGTTTTTCGCGACAAGGTCGAAGGATCAAAAAAAGGAATGCGGAAGGACTTTCCCAACTCGAGATCCGTTCTCCGAAAGTAGTAGTTGAGAGAAGCGCCGAGAAAAAGCGGTCCTTCCAGTCTCATTTTTCTATCGGGGCTTCCTTTTCGCTTTATAATCAACTCTTCCCGGCCCACCTCTCCGGTGATCTCAAAATGGGTGAAACCGGAGCGCATACTGAAGCGAAAGTGCTTCAGCCGGAAATTGTTGTCCACGAGTGCTTGGGTTTCGCTGCGAATCAGGCTCGGTCGGCCAAGGAGGTTGAGGTGGAGGAAAAGGGTATCATGGATGGCATATCCTGTGTCCAGGGGTTGAATCTGATTAACGGAGTATCCAATTTTCTTCCTGTTGAGGAATACTTCCATCCATGCCCGTTCAGGTTCCCTTATCTTGGTTTCGGCAGCAATCTTATTTTTAGTTTTATTATCAATAGAATAATCGGTATTGTTAGCTGTATTTTTTAAAACAAGAGCACCCATCATCACCAGCCAGAAGGCCACGATAATTGTTCCGGTTCCCCGAATGAGAAACGTCTTTTTTCTGTTGTGACATCTATCTTGTGAGGTATTCATAGGTGTGGCATTCAGTGCCGATGGGAAACAGCGCTGGTCTTGTATTGCTGAACAAATGGGAGATTACAGGGGATGACCGATTTTTTCAAGCAGACGACGTGAGTTTTTCATCAGCACATCCAGGCTGCCCGCCGGAAGCCCTGCCCCCTCAACGACTTTTCTGGCCATTTCCCTGGTCAGGATATCTCCCGGCGCGTGGGTATCTGAATCCAATACCAGATCAGCTCCCGTCTCTCGTGCCAGTTTGGCCACGTGTCCGTTTGAGAAGGCGTGCCCCGGTCTTCCGGTGATTTCGAGAAAAATCCCCTTTTCCGCGGCAAGCGCCGCCTCTTCGGGGGTAATGAGTCCGGGGTGGGCCAAGATGTCGATCCCGGCTTCCAGCCCTGCCCTTCCGGTACCCGGTGCGACGGGTTCCACAATGGTCTCGCCGTGCAGCACGACCAAAGCCGCCCCCAGCTCCCTCGCTCGGTTCACGAGATCCCCGATCAGAGAAGGTGGAACGTGGGTCAATTCGACACCCGGTATGACCTTGACCGACTGGGTCCTGTTGAGATCTCCGGCCACTTTCACGATCCTAGGGATGACAAAATCAAGTGTGGATGAATCAACGTGATCCGTTATGGCAACAGCCGCATACCCAAAGGCTTCGAACCTTCTGACCAGTTCCGAAGGAATCAGTACGCCATCGCTGAATAATGAATGGGTATGCAAGTCTATCATTTTGCGCTACATCTTGTATTTTCCGAAATCTTCGGGGTTGAGGCTTTCCAGAATTTCCTGCCACTTCTTACCCTGTTCGGACTTGTCTTCAGGTTCGGCTTTGAGGTCAATCTGGCTGGATTTTTGAATAACCTCCTCGGCTACGAATATCGGCGCATCAACACGCAGGGAAAGGGCCAGGGCATCGCTTGGCCTGGCGTCTATTGACATTTCCTTCTCACCATGACGGAAATGAATGAGTGCGTAGTAGGTGTTATTCTTGAGATCAACAACTTCAATCTTCAGGACTTTCAGGCCAATCATTTCCATAATGTTTTTGAGCAGATCATGGGTCATGGGTCTTGAAAATCTAATTCCTTCAAGTTCACTGGCAATGGCGGTTGCCTCCAGTAGGCCGATCCATATGGGCAGCGTCTTTTCGCCATCGATTTCTTTCAATATGACGATAGGGCTGTTAGTAAGTGGGTCCACGGTCAATCCGGATATGACCATCGGTTTGAACATAACTTCCTCCATCCGTTCCATGTGCTTTAAGAAGCAGTATTTGAATCTCATTTTTAACCATAGCGGGTATTTTGTCAATACAACTTTGATGATTCAAGCAACCATCAACGCTTCCTGGAAAAGCAAGCATACAGTTCAACGACGCAGAATGCACCCCGCGAATACGGGATGTTACGGGATCGGTTTCCACCGTACCGTCAATTTTCCTGTCTGAAGATTGTATTTTCTGGCTTCTTGCTGTTTTTACTCAAGATATT